>CAYOLM010000037.1:0-9577 GCA_964404785.1 uncultured Mizugakiibacter sp. | reverse complement strand
AACCACGCAATGTGTGGATCGTACCGGACATGCCGAAGACGCGTTCGGGGAAGATTATGCGTCGGGTTCTTGCGTCGTTGTCGGCGAAGAAGGATCCGGGGGATGTAAGTACTCTCGCCAATCCGGAAATCGTAGAAATTATCCGTGTATTAGTGCAGAAGTGAAATACCCATTTTTAAACAATATAGTAATTTTTACTGGAGGGGTTAAAGATGAAATTCCGAAAATCTAGTGACCTGTTAGGAACGATATCCTTAGTGGTACTGGCGAGTGTGTCGTTTGCGGCGCTTGCCGGTGCGCCGGTTAACCAAGTGGTTAAGCCAGCACAAAAGATTTTAACTTTGAATGTGACGAGTACGGCGAAAACTCTGCTGTTGGCCGATAATACGGCGAGTCCACCAACAAGCAAGTCACATGATTTTCCTGCTCATGCACAAATTGCCCCGTCGGCAAAAAACCCACCGTTAGCAATAAAAGTTGGCAAGGGCACACTGACCATTAATGGTTTTCTGAGTGTGGTCGGTTTCTGGCAAGATCAGCCCTACGGCCCGGCCAATGGCGTCTTTGGTACCTTTCCGATACCGGTTTCAGCAACGCAAATAAATAATACCGGCAATTCAATAACCGGTGGGGATATTAGGAACTCCCGACTGATGGTGACTTTTTCTGCACCGTTGTCGAATGGCTGGTTGGCAGGGGGCTTTCTGTCCAGTGATCTTGAGGGTGGGTTCAATGGCTCGGGGATCGTTAGTGGTCAGCAGCAGAACCCACGTATTCGACAGATGTTCATCACCTTGGCGAAAGGAAACACCTTGATCAAGATTGGTGAGCAGGTGACCCTCACAGCCGTGCAGTTCCCTTATTCACTAGCTCACATTCCAGAGCCAGACGGTTTTTTCTGGGCAGATGGAACCTGGTGGTATCCCGGGGTGACAGTTACTCAGAAATACCACACCGGATCCTCCACCGTCGCAGTTTCGGGGGGTATTTTCCAGGGTAACTATTCCGGTCCAGGATCCACTACAAATTATGAGACCGCTGGCAATGCCGGGTTTAAGCCACAGATTGAAGGACGCGTCATCTTTTCCGGAAAAGCAGCCGGGGGCTCATCCTGGTCGGCGTTCGTAATGGGTCATTACCAATCCATCAACCTCAATGGTCCCTTCGGGATTCCAGCTGCTGGCACCCCCCCCAAGATGTCTTATAGTTCAGACATGGTGGAAGCCGGTGGATCATTTACCCATGGACCCTTCGTGGTGAAGGGTAATGTCCAGTCCGGTCAAGGGATGGCTAACAATCTGTTTGACTATATCCAGTCAGGGGCCATCAAGTTCTATGGTGGTTGGGCCCAGGCCGGTTTCCATTTTCAGCCCGATTGGGCTATCTATGCCGCGTATTATTACAACCATCCTAATACAGCCGACGTGGTGGCCTGGGGTGGCCACTTCCTTACTGGTAGAGCGTATATTGCTACCCTGGCCTATGATTTGGGATCCTATGGTCTGGCACTCGAATGGATGCATAACAACCAGCGTTACACCTCAGGAGGCGTAGAGTCCACGATCACCGGCAACCAGGTTACGCTGTCGGCAATCTATCGATTCTGATCCAGGTGATTGGCGGGTGGCATTGGCTTGCCACCCGTCACTAAGGACTTATGAATAGGCCCTGTTTACTAGACTTGGTCTCGGTCGAGCGTGGCCTGTAATGTTCATTTGAAACCGCTCTTCAGCAGGAACGAATATGAAAATCAAACGACTATTTTGGATTCTCCTTCTGGCACTTCTACCTGGCTCCGTCCTGGCTACTGGGTCGGCACCAACAGCGATTCGTATAGGGACTCTGTACGCGAGTACGGGGCCGTTTTCCAGTCCATCCATGTCCCAGTTTCATGGACTGCAGTTTTGGGCTAAGCAGGTTAATTCGCAAGGTGGCGTATTCGTTAAGAGGTACGGGAAACGGATTCCGGTGAGACTTATCGCCTACGATGATCAGAGCAAGACCGGACTGGCAGGGACACTCTACAGTGAGCTCATCACCCGTGACCGGGTGCATATGTTGGTTTCGGACTTTGGTTCGGTTCTGACCTCGGTGGCTGTGCCCCTCGCCAGCGAACACAAGACCCTGCTTTTCAATGTTACCGGCACCTCGGCACGATTTTTCACCCCGGGCAACCCGTATGTGGTACTAACCAGCCTGCCAACCTCCGGGGTTTGGCCGACGACCCTCGCGAAATTTCTGATTACCCAGCATATCCGTCGTGTCGCTATCCTCTACAGCACCAATGATTTCGACGGTTCACAAGCTAAGACTCTGCGGGCAAAGCTGAAAGCAGCAGGTATCGATCCGGTCTTTGATCATGGGGTTCCATCCAACACGTCCAGCTATGCGGTTCTAATTCATGAGATCGCCGCGAGCAAAGCGGATTCTGTAATCGAATTTGGTTATCCCAACAATGACATCGCGTTTCTGCAGGGTCTGATGGCTAGCGGTGAGCATTTCTCCATGGTTTTCACCGTTTTCCCAGGCCAGCTTCTGACACTGATGGAAAAGAATGTGGGGGTGAAGGGGCTCGCCTGGACTTACACTTATCCTACGCCACCCCTACTTGTACACAAGAATATCAATTATGGTCCCACTCTTTCCAAGTTTATGAGCAATTACCAGCAACAAAACCACAGTGACGCTAACTTTCTCACTATCGCTGGGTATAATGCAGGACTGGTTATCCAGAAGACGCTTGCTACCTCAGCGAGTCTTGATTCGCTTGCCATGCGTAAGGCTATAAGTGAATTTTCTGGTAAACTTAATACTATTGATGGCCAGTTCAAGGTTAATGCTTTTGGAGCGCAGATTGGCGAAACCCTACCAGTTGGTCAGCTTCATTTGGTACATGGTAAACTGGTCATGGAGGTGGTCTTTCCTAAGCGAGTAAGCACTGCCAAGGCTCGCTACCCAGCTCCGACCAAGTTGTAATAACAACTATTCGCTGCTGGTGGGTGCCTCGGAAACCTTGTTGTAGATTTTCCGAGGTCATCCATTAATGAACAACAGGGAAGCCTGTGTATCAGGGGTTGCAATACTACGGTTTTACTAACTAATAGAATACGATGAACGGAGTTACAGGCTTTCATTGACGTATTCTTTCATGCAGGAGAAATAGTTATGTTACGTAAAGTACTCATGCGCACGATTGTTGGAGCGGCAGCAGTATTTCTTTCGTTTGCTGCCTGGGCTTCACCCAATGTGATCAAGATCGGCACCCTATACGCAGGGTCCGGAAATTTTTCACAGGCCTCGACCCGTCAATATGCCGGTTTGCAGTTTTGGGCCAAGCAGATCAACGCCAAAGGCGGGGTCTACGTCAAGGCCTATGGCAAGCGTATCCCCGTCAAGCTTGTTGCCTACAATGATCAGAGTTCCACGACCCTGGCGGCGAGCTTGTACAACCGTCTGATTACCCAGGATCGGGTTCATATCCTGATTGCTGACTATGGCTCCGTACTAACTTCGGTCGCCATACCCCTGGCCCGGGAGCACCGCATTCTGCTTTTTGATGAAACCGGCACTTCGGGCAAGTTCTTCCACCCGGAAGAGAAAAACCGCTACATTGTGCTGACCGGTTTGCCGACTTCCTCAGAGTGGCCCAAAGTGCTGGCCAGTTTCATGCACAAGCTCGGTATCCAGCAGGTGGCGATTCTGTATGCTGCCAATGATTGGTCAGGTTCCCAGGCGGATACCTTGCAAAGTGCCTTGAAAAAGCTTGGAGTCGACGTAGTCTTTTTTGAGTCGGTTCCCGATAGTACTTCCAGCTACTCAACGATTTTGCATCGTATCGCCGAGACCAAGCCGGAAGCCGTTGCGGAGTTTGGTTACAGCAACAACGACATTGCCTTCCTCCAAAACTATGCCAGTTCTGGGCTGTATTTTCCGATGGTATTTGTTCCCAACCCGGCCCTGCATTTTGAAGTAGTACGTAAGGCTGTCGGCAACGCGGCGATGCGCTATGTTTATTCTTACGTTGCGCCACCGTTGATCCGCTACAACCGCGAGGTCACTCATGGGCCCACCATGGATGCTTTCGAGGCGGCCTATACCAAGGCAGGTGGACGCAACATTGACCTTTCCACCGTGGCCGGGTACAACACTGGGCTTATCGTCCAGCTGGCTTTGGCCAAGGCTCCAAAATTTACCCAGGAATCCATGCGTACTGCCATCGACACGTTTTCCGGCAAGGTTTTCACCCTGGATGGTTTGTTCAAGGTGAACCATGAGGGTGCCCAAATCGGTGAGTCTTTACCGGTTGGACAAATACTGCCAACGCCATCGGGTCTCAAGTTGCAGGCGGTTTTTCCGCTTAAGAGTGCGGCGGTAAAGTACGTTTATCCCCAACCACGTAAACCATGAGTTTATTTGAATACGCAGTGTTGGCCGGCCTCTTCTACGGGCTCTATTTTGCCCTGGTAGGGGTCGGTCTCAACCTCATTTTCGGAGTGATGCGTATCATCAATCTTGCCCATGGTGATTTTCTCATGTTGGGCGCTTACGGTGCTTTTTATATCTACCATCTACTCGGTTGGAACCCCCTGTGGGCAATTCCCATAGAGCTGGTGGTGTTTTTTGCCCTGGGCTTGCCGTTGTACTACCTGTTGGTTCCCAGACTGCAGAAGTCCGGTGATCCGGAGATGCTTTCCTTCATCCTATTTTTTGGCTTATCGCAGGTGATCGAGGCCTTAGCGGTGTTTGCCTTTGGCAATAACCAGCGATCCATCCCGGCTTCCGTTTTTGGTGGAGCGCCCATTCACATCGCGGGTCAGATCTATCCATTGTCCTGGATCGTGAGTGCTGCGGTGGGACTTACCGGGATCGTGCTCATCTACTTGTACCTGTATCACACCCGGGCGGGGCGAGCGACCCGGGCGATCATGACTGAACGTTCAGAGGCCGTGGTCACCGGTATTTCCGTGCACCGGGTCTCGGCTATAGCCTTTGGTATCGGTATCGCCTCAGCCGCTCTGGCTGGGATCTTCAGCCCCTTCATGCTTGGGGCGATTGAACCATCAATGGGCTTAGGGATCACCATTACCTCCTTTGTCATTATCGTCATCGGCTCACTGGGTAATCCGCTGGGGACTGTTCTGGGTGGGATTATTTATGGGGAGGCCCTGATGTTGATGCAGACCTTCCTGACTTCCTGGTCGCAGATGTTTCCCTATGTATTGTTGATCCTGATCCTCTTAATCAAACCTAGTGGGCTGCTTGGAAAGGCGGTGCGCAGTGCCTAAGAGATGGCGTAGTACCGCGCTGATCGCGGTGCTTACCTTGCTTGCTTTTGCCTTCGTCCCGTACATTTATAACAATCAGTTTCTGCTCTTCAACATGATGATGTATATGGCTCTCGCCCTGGGGCTGAATATCATCTACGGATATACGGGTTACCTGCCTTTCGGTTATGTGGGTTTTTTCGGTGCCGGGGCTTACGGTGGTGCTTTGGCGATTACCTTTCTGCACTGGTCACCCTATCTGGCGGTGCTCGCCGGGGGTGGCGCGGCCGTTCTGGTAGGGATGATCCTCATCCCTTTGTTCAGGCTCTCTGGAGCCTATTTCTCTATTGCCAATCTTGCTGCCGCAGAGGCCTTGTACTACATCGTCGCTAATCCGCATCTGGAAAGTATTACTCAAGGCCCCTATGGCATCAGTTTGCCGCAAGTGTATGACCCCAACGGGGCCTATTGGACGATGCTCTTCATTCTGATCTCTGCACTGGTTCTGTCGGGGTTTATCCGCGGTTCCCGCTTCGGTCTCGCTCTCGCGGCCATTCGTGAAAACCCCTTGAGTGCGTCGATGTCGGGTGTCAATGTGGTCAAGCTCAGGTCGATTTCCTGGCTGCTTTCGGCGCTGGTCGCGGGACTTGCCGGGGCAACTTTCGGTTGGTACATCTCCGTTTTCTATCCTGAGACCGTGTTCGGTCTGGGCATTGGCGTGTTCACTATTGTTTTTGTCCTTTTTGGCGGTATCGGAACGGTGCTTGGACCCATTGTAGGTACCCTCATTTTGTATGGTGCCTACAATTACATTGGCATTTCTACACCCCAGTATTTCCAGCTTGCTTACGGTCTGATCATCGTGCTGCTGGTGCTCTTCCTACCAAATGGATTGGTATCACTGGCCAAAAGGCGAGGTATCGATGTCCCCTGAAGCGCCGGTTCTTGAAGTTGAGGGTTTGAAGAAGCATTTTGGTGGTCTGAAGGCTCTCGATGGGGTTTCATTCAGCATCCATCCAGGTGAGATCCTGGGTCTAGCCGGCCCTAACGGCTCAGGCAAAACCACCTGTATCAATGCTATCAGCGGGGTATTTCGGGTGGATGCAGGGGCGATTCGCTATTTGGGCCAGCCCATTCACCACCTGCCTGCCTACCGGCGTGTCCGGCGTGGTATCAATCGCACCTTTCAGATTCCACGGCCCTTTTTGGGACTCACGGTGCTGGAGAACGTAATGGTGGCGGCGACCTATCGAGGGGGGAGGGATGTCGATCCGCGACATATTCTCGAAGATATCGGTCTTGCAGAACATGCCGATCACCCGGCCCGATCACTCAACAGCAGTCAGCAAAAGATGTTGGGGTTGGCACGTGCACTTGCTACCCGTCCCCGGCTTTTATTGGTAGATGAGATCGGCGCCGGCCTCAACCCGGTGGAACTGTCCAGCATGGCAGAGCGTTTGCGAACCTATGCCGAGCAGGGCATGGCCTTGTTGGTGGTCGAGCACTTGATGGACTTCCTTGACCGGGTTACCGACCGCTTGCTGGTCATGGATGCCGGCAACACCCTGTTTAGTGGCAAGCTGCAGGAAGCAACTGAAGACCCACGTGTTATTGAAGCATTCCTGGGAGGCTGAATGGAGGTCATTCTTCACGCCGAAGGTATCAAGTCCGGTTACGACGGGGTACAGATCCTCTGGGGGGTAGATCTGCAAATCCTTGATGGGCAGATCGTGGTATTGCTGGGACCCAATGGTGCCGGTAAGACCACTTTGCTGCGCACTCTGCTCGGACTTTTGCCGCTATGGTCCGGACGTATCGAGTTTGCCGGTAACGACATTACCCGACTTGCTACCGAGAAGCGGGTGCGCTCGGGGATTGCCTTCATGTCTGAGTTGGGGGTATTCCCGGACCTGAACCTGGCCGATAATTTGCGTATGGGCGGCTACTTTTTGCGCCGCAAGGAAATGGATCAGCGGATCAGTAAGATGTATGAACTGTTCCCGGATCTGGCCCGTTTGCGACGCAATCTTGCCGGGTCGCTTTCCGGGGGGCAGCGCAAAATGCTAGGGGTGGCCAAGGCACTCATGAGCGACCCCCGTCTATTGGTCATGGATGAACCCTCGGCAGGTTTATCGCCCAAGTATGTCAAGGAGGTTATCGAGATACTCAAAGTTGCCCATGCCGAGGGACTGAGCCTGCTGATTGCCGAGCAGAACGTGCTGTTCCTGGAACAGGCTGAATACGGCTATGTTTTGGAAGGTGGCAGGATCGTTGCCAAAGGGAGTGCCACTGAGCTTAAATCGTCTGATGTGGTGCGTAGGGCCTATTTTGGCCTGGTGGATGAACGTAAAAAGTAGCCTACTAGCCATGTAGAGAACCCTGCGCGCAGCAGTAGAGCCAGATCTGCCCGTGGCGGTCCCTTCTTGACGACGTGCAGAGCTGCTTTGGAATTACTAGGGCTAAAGCGAGATTTTTGTCATGCGTTGGCATTTTGCTCGGCCTGGAGTGGATGGTACGAACAGTGGGCAGGTAGATGTATCAATTCAGCCACTATCCGGCCAAGGAAATAATAGGAGGGAATCGTGATGAAACAAGCTCGTCCCAACCCGGTTTCGCGTCCAGTCAGTCGCCTGCCCGCGTCCCAATTGAGTGTGGTGCAGAAGGCCATCGAAGACCACCGCTCCCGGCTCGGCCCGTTACTACCCATCTTGCATGCGGTGCAGGACGCGCTCGGATATATTCCAAGCGACGCGGTAGCAATGATTGCCTACGAATTGAACCACTCGCGCGCTGAAGTACATGGGGTTATCAGTTTTTATCATGATTTCCGCACTGTACCGGCGGGTCGGCACATCGTTCGTATCTGTCGCGCCGAAGCATGCCAAGCACGTGGCGCGCGGGTGCTGGAAGCGCATGCTAAGAAAATCCTCGGGATCGATTTTGGTGAGACCACGGCAGATGGCACGATCACGCTTGAGGCGGTTTATTGTCTGGGCAATTGTGGCTGTGGTCCGTCGGTGCTGGTCGACACGGACGAACTGCATGCTAACGTGACTGCAGAGCGTTTTGAAGTGCTGGTGAACAAGGTCAGGGAGATCACCTCATGACTGGCGTATTGAAAATCTATATCTCTGGCGATGCCAGCGCACGCGCACTCGGTGCGGATGCCGCCGCGCACGCCGTTATGGTCGAAGTAGAGAAACGGGGTATTGAAGTTGAGGTGATTCGTAGCGGTTCACGTGGCATGTTCTGGCTGGAGCCACTGCTTGAGGTGGCCACAGCGACCGGCCGTGTTGGTTACGGCCCGATTGGCGCCGCTGATGTAGCGGGGTTGTTCGATGCGGGCTTCGTGAACGGTGGCACGCATGCGCTGAGGGTGGGACGGGTCGAGGAGATTCCCTTCTTCAAAAACCAGGATCGCCTTAGCTTTGCGAGAGTCGGGATCACTGATCCACTCAGTGTCGCCGATTACGTCGCGCATGATGGCTTCTTGGGCCTCAAACGTGCCCTGTCGATAACTCCCGCGGCCATCGTCGCTGCCGTGACCGAATCAGGATTACGCGGTCGTGGTGGCGCTGCGTTCCCAACCGGACTCAAGTGGAAGACGGTACTGGCTACTACCGCGGAACAAAAATATATCGTCTGCAATGCTGACGAGGGTGACTCGGGGACTTTCTCTGATCGCCTGCTGATGGAGGGGGACCCACTGTGTCTCGTCGAAGGTATCACCATCGCCGGGATCGCAGTCGGTGCGACCCAGGGCTACATCTATCTGCGTAGCGAATATCCCCACGCGCAGCGGGCGTTGAGTGCAGCGATTGCCAATGCCTACGCGGAGGGCTATCTCGGTGCGGATGTGCGTGGCAGTGGCCAACGCTTTGACCTGGAAGTACGCCTCGGTGCGGGCGCGTATATCTGTGGCGAGGAAACTTCAATGCTCGATAGCCTTGAGGGCAAACGTGGTCAGGTACGTGCCAAGCCGCCGTTACCGGCGATCCGGGGGCTGTTTGGCCAGCCAACGGTGATTAACAATGTGATCTCGTTCGCCTCAGTACCGATCATTATGGCCAAGGGAGCCGCGTTCTATCACGACTATGGGGTGGGTCGCTCCCGTGGAACCTTGCCGATCCAGCTTGCCGGAAACCTGCAGCACACCGGTCTGGTAGAAAAATCGTTCGGGGTGACCTTGCGTGAACTCCTGTACGACTACGGCGGTGGGTCGTTATCGGGCCGGCCGCTCCGGGCCGTGCAGGTAGGTGGACCGCTGGGTGCCTATCTACCCGAGGCACAGTTCGATACCCCGCTCGATTATG
>CAYOLM010000036.1:0-9710 GCA_964404785.1 uncultured Mizugakiibacter sp. | reverse complement strand
CAACGGTATCCGGCCCCAACTGGGCAGACGTGTATACATTGATCCGTTGGCCACCCTGATCGGTGAGGTGGAACTCGGTGACGACGTCTCAGTATGGCCGGGAGCAGTGATTCGTGGTGACGTGCAGCGAATCCATGTCGGCGCCCGTACCAGTATCCAGGATGGGGCCATTCTGCACGTTACTCACGACGGCCCCTATTCGCCCGGCGGCCGCAACCTGGAGATCGGTGCCGAGGTTACCATCGGCCATGCTGCGGTCCTGCACGCCTGCCGCGTCGGCGATACCTGCCTGATTGGCATCCACGCCGTACTGCTCGATGGCGTCATCGTCGAACCGACCGCCATGGTCGGAGCAGGGGCGCTGGTTCCACCCGGCAAGATCGTTGCCAGCGGTGAACTGTGGCTGGGCAATCCGGCACGCTGCGTGCGCAAGCTCGATACCGGCGAGATTGAACAGCTGGCCTATTCCGCCGCGCACTATGTGCGACTCAAGAACCGCTACCTCGATGCCGGTCAGGGGGCCTCCGATCCATCAGACACAACCGGATTTCCCTCGTGACACCGTTCCTGAGGTACGCACACCATACCGACGGTACAATCCATCCGGTATTACGCTGGCATCCTGTAAGACTGCAGTGGTTCCCTTTCGCGATGACCATAGCGTAGCCCGGATGCAACAAAGTGGAATCCGGGGCATGTCCTTTTTCGATACCGTTCTATCCCGGATTACGCTCACGCTTCATCCAGGCTACGCTTGTTGCCGGAATGTTACGATACGAGAGCTGACCCCAGTGACGCTAATGGTGAAGATCAACCACCCAGTGGAAATTCCGCACGCAGCTCGGCAAACACCTGCTCGGTATCGGCACGCTTTCCGAACCAGCGTTCAAAAGCCTGGGCACTGCCCTCAATCAGCATGCCCAAACCGTCATACGCATAGCGCGCATCTGATGCTTTGGCCCAACCGAGAAATTCACTCGCCGCGGAGCCATAGCACAGGTCGTAACAGGTAGCTCGTGGCGTCAACAGTCCAAATGGCAGACCCAGCTGCTGTCCAAGTACCCCGGCACTGGTCGCATTGATGACCAAATCGAATACCCCCAGGCTGCCAAGATCATTCCAATAGCGGTTATGCACCCGACCCGGCTGACCTAAGGCATCAGCCAGCGCATCGGCTGCGGTACTGCTGCGGTTGACGATGGTCAGGCTGCGAACACCCGCATCAATCAGGGCGAAGGCCGCAGCACGGCCAGCTCCACCTGCGCCGAGCAGCAACGTATCGTGCCCGCGCAGATCCAGCCGATAGCGTTCCGTCAGATCACGGATCAATGCCACACCGTCAAAATTGTCCGCCACGATCGCCCCGTCGGCGCCGTGACTGAGCACATTCGCCGCGTCCGCCTGGACAACCGCGTCGCTACTCTGGGCAGCTAATGCCGCCGCCGCCTGTTTGTGCGGCAGCGTGATATTGAGTCCGATTCCGCCATCGGCAAAGAACGTCTTAACCCATGAAGATAAACTTTCCGGTTCCACGTCAACCTTTTCGTACTCCAGCACCATGCCTAACTCATGGGCAAATCCGTCGTGGATACGTGGAGAAAGACTATGGGCAACGGGATGACCCAGCACCGCACAACGGGCGAAATCGCTCATGAAACAACCTCCTGGAGGGTGAATATCATTCTAGCAGCCGGTGGGACCCAAAAATAATTTTCTCTGCAGGTGTCGCAACATTTGCGACCCTAATGTTCAAGACTGGTGGTGGATTCCAAACTCTGGCCGCAACATGACTTATCCCATCTACTACCACAAGCACTCATATCCCGCTTGTTTCGCTGCAAGCAGGTCAGTACTCGGCCCGAGCTGGCTGGGCATCGGTAGCTTGCTGCTGCTGAGCGGATGGATACCGGCTCAGACCACGGCACTGGGCTGGCTGCCACTGTTAGGACTAGGGTTGGTACCCGCCGGACTGACTCTGGCAGAACCACGTTGGCGCCGACTCAGCGTACTGCTGGGGCTAGCCGCGGTCCTGCTTGCGCTGCATGGTTTTCGGGTCACCTGGCCCAGAGCACGTTTGAAATCCACTCGAACGCTATCGCCAGACCGTGGATCCCGGGTCTCCACTTCGCTCCGCCCGGGATGACGGGATTTTTTCGTTACCGCACCCTCATTATTGTCATTCCCGCGCAGGCGGGAATCCACCCGGCCCGGATCACGTTGGAGGCTCGCTCGGGCAATGCCGCAAGACCGTGGATCTCGGGTCTGCGCCCGGGGTGACCGGCATAAGGGCACCGCGAACCCCGGCAAACTCGTAGGATGTGGTGAGGTACGAACCGCATCAGTTAGCCTGAATAATGCTGCATAACCTTTTGTGTTTCAGTATCCGGGACACTAAAGTTGCTGTTCGTTTATCAAAACAAGGACTCAACCGTGTCACGGAACACTTGCTTGCGTAGCGTATGCCGATCAGTACTGGGGCTTATCGTTTTTCTGTTCGGTGCCCAGCTCGTAATGGCTGCGGGAAATCCCGTACCGCCATCTGCCCAGCCCGCTATCCAGAAACGCCTGAATGCGATGACCAATTCCTCAACCTGGGGTCATCCCGATCTATTTGGGCGTTTCAATGGCATGATCGCCTTTGCCTCCGGCCGTTACCACGCAGCCTTGAAAATGTTCCGCTATGGCGCATTTTATGCCGACAAGATGTCACAACTTTCCATTGGCCTGATGTATCTCAACGGCAAAGGGGTCAAAAAGAACCCGGCCAAGGCCTGGGCCTGGCTAGCGATTGCCTCCTCACGGGGCTACCCGGTGTTTGTCGCCACCCGTAATCGAGTTTGGAAAACCCTTGATCTGACTCAGCGCAAGGCTGCCGAAACCGAACATAAGCTGTTAGTCAAAACCTACGGTGATACCGTGACCATCCCACGTATCAAGAGCGAACTGCGCCAGACCATGCTGCAGATTACCGGGTCCCGTACCGGCTTCAATAACGGCATTTCCACCATCGCCTTTGGTTCTGGAGGCAACTTGCGGCAAGGCCTCACCATGACCCCGAATAATTTTGACGCGCACAATGCTTGGTACTGGAATCCCAAGCACTATATTGCGCGGCGCGATGCCAACTGGATCGGTACCGTGCAGGTCGGCGCACTGCAGCAATCCAGCAAGCAGTCTGCTAAGGCAAAATCGATCGGGAAGAAGTCCAAACCTTGAGACTGCTCCGGGTTACCCGCTGTTCATTCCACCCGGTATACTGAACTCACATTCCACCGGAGTGCGTGCATGCGCCGTTTGATTGCATGGGTACTGTTAATTCTGCCCTTGGCAGCCTGTGGCAATAAGGGGCCGCTGGTTCGTCCTGGCACGCCTGTTGCACACCGGCCGGTGGTATCTTCGCCAGTCTCCCGTGGATCCGGGCACCCCACACGCGCCGGCAGTACTATCCCGGTTCGGCAGCCATGAATCTTCACTTCACCAAGATGCACGGACTCGGCAATGATTTCGTCATCATCGACACAGCCACTCAAGCATTTGCCGGCACTCCTGAACAGATCACCGAGATGGCCGACCGACATCGCGGGATCGGCTTCGATCAGCTGTTGACCATCACCGCCTCACCGACCCCAGAATGTGCTTACGCCTATGGGATCTGGAATGCCGACGGCTCCCCGGCCCAGCAGTGCGGTAACGGGGTGCGCTGTGTTGCCGCTTGGTTGCGCCGGGCCGAGCGGATCGGTACCGATTTGCTGCGACTGCAAAGCCCTTCCGAAACCGTCGAGGTTCGCTGTCTGGACGATGGCCAGGTCGCCGTGAACATGGGTGAGCCGCTGTTCACTCCGGCCCGCATTCCTTTTACGGCACCGGATGAGGCCGATCGCTACAACCTGGATGTCGCTGATGGTCTGCTGGAAATCGGGGTTGTCTCGCTTGGCAATCCACACGCTATTATCGAAGTGGAAGACCCCGAAGCCTCTGAATGGCGACGGGTTGGTCCAGCCCTGAGCCAACACCCGGCTTTCCCTGATGGCGTCAATGCGGGATTCGTGCACATCGAAGACCCCACCCATCTGCAATTGCGAGTGTATGAACGCGGGGCTGGCTGGACCCAAGCCTGCGGTACCGGCGCGGCCGCTGCGGTAGCCGTGCTGCGACGCCGGGGAAGTATTGATGCTCAGGTCAACGTGCAGCAATCTGGCGGTGAACTATTGATCGAATGGCCCGGCCCGGATGCCAACCTATGGATAACCGGCCCGGCGCAATTCATCTATGAGGGTGAATGGCTTGCAGAAGCGCAGTCACAGCCGCCACCCCAACCATCCTCAGAAGTGCCGGACAAAACTTCCGCCATCTCTGGCAGAAACCAGTGATGACGAGACGCAAACCAGCCCCCGACACGGCAAGCGTTTTGCGCAGTAGGTTTTTATAGGTTCCCAGGAGATGCGCATGACCGAACTAAGTCTGACACAAGGTCTGGAGGGCATGGATGTTGCGGCCTGGCTACGTCGCCACCCCAATTTTCTCAAGGATTTTCCCGACATCGCCGACCTATTGATGGTGCCACGCGAAAAAGGGCCTGCTGCTTCGCTGGCCAGCTACCAGATCGAAACCCTGCGTGAACGCAATCGCGAACTGGGCGAACGTCTGCATCAACTCATCGACACCGCCACGGAAAACGAACAGCTTGCCGTGCAGGTGCATTCGTACGTTCTGGCCATGTTGCGGGCCGCCGATCTGGCCGAGACCTTGCACGTCGTGGTGGCTGGCTTGTACGAGGATTTCCACACCGATCAGGTGAGTCTGCTGTTGTTCCGTGACGGCCAGAACCTGCCCCAGGAACCCTGGCTGCAGTTTTTCCCCGGCGGGGCCTCCACACTACCCGTGTTCAAAGATTTCCTGCAACGTGGCGATCCACTATGCGGTCGCCTGGCCGAGAACAAGCTGGACGCTCTGTTCGGTTCCCAGGCCACTGCCGTGCAATCGGCCGCGCTGCTCAAACTGGGCGATCTCGGCCTGCTGGCCATCGGCAGCAAAGACCCCAACCACTTTCATCCGGGTCTAGGCACCCTGTTCCTCAAACTGATCGCTGAAGCCGTGACGGCTGCCATCGGCCGCTACCCGTGAAAGCTTCCCTACCCCCGCAGCTGAGTACGGTACTCGAAGGTTTTCTTGAGCACCTGCGGGTAGAGCGACGCTACGCACCCGGTACTGTGGATAATTACCGGCGCGAACTGGGCCTGCTAGCCCGGCATCTGCAGCACAACGAGGTGCAATCATGGCCAGAGGCCCGCACCGAGCAGATCCAGGCTCTCATTGCTGCTGAACACCGGCGCGGTCGGGGACCGGCCAGTTTACGGCTGCTGCTTTCAGCCAGTCGCAGCTTGTTCCGGTATCTGCTGCGCGAGGGACAGATTCAGGCCAACCCGGCACAAGCGGTTCGCGCCCCGAAATTGCAGCGCCGCCTGCCGCAGGTATTAGACGTTGATGAAGCCAAGGTCCTGGTTGAACTTAAGGCCAGGGATGCATTGCAACCGCGTGACCAGGCGATTCTGGAACTGCTGTATTCCAGCGGTCTGCGGGCATCCGAACTGGTTGGCCTGTATTGGCGGGATCTGGATATCCAACAGGGTCTGGCCCGGGTCACCGGCAAGGGCTCCAAAACCCGTCTGGTGCCGGTCGGACGCGCCGCCCTGCAAGCCTTGCAGGCCTTGCCATGTGCAGGCCCTGAAACCCCTATTTTTCCCGGCCGCGGTGGCCGCCCCCTGAGTACCGCAGCGGTACGTTTGCGCTTGCAGCGACGCGCCCTGGAGCAAGGCCTGGGCAAGCGGATCCATCCCCATCTATTGCGGCATACCTGTGCCAGCCACCTGCTGGAATCCTCGGGTGAGTTGCGGGCCGTGCAAGAACTGCTCGGCCATGCCGATATCGCCACGACTGAGATTTACACCCACCTCAATTTCCAGCATCTCGCCCAGGTGTACGATGCGGCTCATCCGCGTGCCCACCGCCGCCGCAACCGCGACTAGGAACCTGCTGGACCTGCTATAAATCTACAGAAACCGAGTAAAAGTGTGCAATACGTCCACCCCAGTGGCTTGCAATTGCTGGCGGTGACCCCAGTTCTGAAATTCTGATCCCATGGAGTCCCGCATGGACGCCTTTCACGCTACCACCATCATCAGTGTCCGTCGTAATGGCCATGTCGTCATTGGTGGCGATGGTCAGGTCACCCTTGGCAATACGGTGATGAAGGCCAACGCACGTAAAATCCGCCGTCTTGGCGAAGGTAAAATCCTGGCTGGATTTGCGGGTGCGACCGCCGATGCGTTCACCTTGTTTGAACTTTTCGAAGACAAACTTAGCCGCTACAACGGCCAATTGTTACGCTCTGCCGTCGAGATGGCTAAAGATTGGCGCACCGAGCGGCGCCTGGGTCGGCTGGAAGCTCTGCTGGCCGTGGCCGACAAGGAAAACTCCCTGCTGATTTCCGGCAATGGTGACGTGATCGAGCCCGAGGACGGCCTGATCGCCATCGGTTCCGGTGGTCCCTATGCCCTAGCAGCCGCCCGGGCACTGCTCGCCCACACCGAACTTGATGCGCAACAAGTGGTTGAAGAATCCTTGCGCGTAGCCGCTGATATTTGCATCTACACTAATCACCAGCGCAGCATTGAAGAACTCTAAGACAACGCTGTTCTGCCAACCAACATCTTGAATCACGAATCTTCCACTCATGTCTGAACTCACCCCGCGCGAAATCGTCAACGAACTCGATAAGTACATCATTGGCCAGGATGCCGCCAAGCGTGCTGTAGCCATCGCCTTGCGCAACCGTTGGCGACGCATGCAGCTGGAGCCTTCCCTGCGCGAAGAGGTCACGCCCAAGAACATTCTCATGATCGGCCCCACTGGGGTCGGCAAGACCGAAATCGCCCGCCGTCTGGCGGCCCTGGCCCATGCTCCGTTCCTGAAAATCGAAGCCACCAAGTTCACTGAGGTTGGTTATGTCGGCAAGGATGTCGAATCGATCATTCGTGAACTGGTGGATGTGGCCTACAAACTGGTTCGTAATGAAGCCACCCAACATGTTCACAGCCTGGCCGAGGATCATGCCGAACAGCGCTTGCTCGACGCCCTGTTACCTAGCCGTAGTGGTTGGGAAAGTGAAACGCAGAACAATAGTGAAACCCGCCAGAAACTCCTTCGTCAGTTACGTGAAGGGCAACTTGAAGAACGTGAGATCGAGCTCGAACTGCACGCCTCGATGAATGCTGAGATCCTGGCCCCCCCAGGCATGGAGGAGATGGGCCAACAACTTCGACAGATGTTCCAGTCAATCGGCGGCAATCGCAGCCAGCAGCGTAAGCTGCGTATCCGTGAGGCCCGTCCGCTGCTGGTCGAGGAAGAGGCGGGCAAACTGCTCAACGATGAAGAACTGCGTCAGCAGGCGGTGGACTCTGCGGAACAAAACGGTATCGTGTTTCTCGATGAGATCGACAAGATTGCCGAACGGCGTGAACAACCCCATGGTGGAGTCAGCCGTGAGGGTGTACAGCGGGATTTGCTGCCGCTGGTCGAAGGCTCGACCGTCTCCACCCGCTACGGGCCGGTAAAAACCGACCACATCCTGTTCATCGCTTCTGGAGCCTTTTCACTAGCCAAACCCTCCGATCTGGTTCCTGAATTACAGGGTCGCCTGCCCATCCGCGTCGAACTGAATGCCCTCGGCAGTAAAGAGTTCGAGCGTATTCTCACCGAGCCCAAGCACTCACTGACCCTGCAATACACCGAATTAATGCGCACTGAGGGCGTGCACCTGGAATTCACCACCGATGGGATCCGCCGCCTGGCAGAAGTCGCCGACCAAGTGAACAGCCGTACCGAGAACATTGGCGCCCGCCGTCTGGCCACCGTAATGGAGCGTTTGCTGGAGTCGATCTCCTTCGAAGCTGCCGACAAGTCCGGCGAAAAATACCTTATTAACGGTGAATATGTCGATAAAATACTCACCAACCTGGTTCTCGACGAAGACCTCAGTCGCTACATACTCTGAGTTTTCCGGGCTGCTCAAGTGCTATGCTTGTCAGTCCTATGGGCACGCTTATCCAACTTCAAACCCTCGGCTTTCGAGGTCGTCTTCGAGAGGCACAGCGCCACGGTAAGCCGGTGCGTTTGTGGCGTGATGCACTCGAACATGGCAGTTTTTGTGGCTACGTCGCAAGTATAGGCCGTGAGTTTTTTCTACTTTCAGTCATCGGCGATGGCATTGGCTTCGATGGTTTGTATGCCATGCGACATCGCGACATTACCGCACTCGAAACCCCGGAACAGTACCATCGTTTCATTGAGAGATCTCTCGCCGTACGCCATATCGTGCCACCCAAGCCGGAGTCTTTCCCGCTGGATCATGTCCAAGAAGTACTCGTGGCAGCGGCCGCCTACAGCGCAGCGATCGGGGTTCATGTCAACAGCGAAGACGATGCTGAAGTCTGCTATATCGGACGTCCACTGAACCTTGAAGACGACGGTTTCAACCTCCAGGAAATCAGCCCTGACGCAGAATGGCTGCGGGAACCATCCTGGTTTGCCTGGGATGAAATATCTACGATCAGTTTTGCAGATCCGTACTGTCGCGCTCTGCTTGAAATTGCCGGTCCCGCACCTAATCTGCCCAGTTTGGGTTCGGATTTCGGCCTCGCCCACTGAGCCATTATGAATCCGACTGCTGCCCCCACTGAGATCGTTTTACACCGCCGCACCCGGGAACTCGAAGTGGTTTTTGGTGACGACCTCCGGTTTCGCTTATCCGCCGAATACCTACGCACCCATTCACCCAGTGCCGAAGTACAGGGACATGGCCCCGGGCAAAAGAGTCTCCTCAGCGGCAAGCAAGGCGTGGCCATCACTGCGGTCGAACCGGTTGGCCAGTACGGCGTGTTGCTACGCTTCGACGACGGTCACGACACCGGTATTTTTTCCTGGGAAATCCTTTACTCACTGGGCCGTGATTATGAAAAGAACTGGCCAACCTATCTGCACGAGCTCGAGCATTACGGTCTCAGCCGCAAGGCTTAAATGGGCATAACAGCTTGTCGTGTTGCCGTGCTCGACTCCCACTTGATTCGGTAGCCACTGTCCATCGGTAACCGGCATCCAGATTCCTCGCCACGTTGGGGTTCGCGTTGCTCTCCTATAGGCTATCCATGGCTCCGCCACACCGTAGGTCGCCAGTGATGAACGACCCGCAACCAGGATCTACCACTCCTCCTATTCGTCATTCCCGCAGAGGCAGGAATCCACTCGGCCCGGATCACGTTTGAGCTTCGCTCGGGCGCTTCCGCCAGAGCGTGGATCCCAGGTCGTCGCCCGGAATGACGAGACTTTTTCGGTGCCCACACCCCCCTTGTCATTTCCGCGCACGTGGTAAGTGAGCCGATGAATCGATAATGGGCCCCGGCTCTATAGCAGTGCAGTGGCGGCTTCAGGTTGCAGGCGGACGAGTCCCTTCGTAATAGACCGCTTTGGCACCCTCGATCAGCCCCACGCTGGCCCGTCTGCTGATATAAAGTTCCACGGGCCGCTCAAAACGCAGCGTGCCCCGTACCGTGCAACCGGGGCCGATTACCACTCTGGGTTTTTTTCTGAATGTTGGAAGCCACGACGCTAACCAGCCATGGCTCGCCTGCACGTAAATACCCCCGTCGACAATT
>CAYOLM010000035.1:0-9961 GCA_964404785.1 uncultured Mizugakiibacter sp. | reverse complement strand
TCCAATTTGCTGCGCCTGCTCGATCTGCCGGATCCCATCCGTGAATTGCTCGATGATGGGCGCCTGGACATGGGCCACGCCCGCGCCCTGCTCACCCTGCCGGCAGCCATAGCCATTGCTCTGGCACATAGCGCCGCCGACGCCGGCTGGTCGGTACGCGAGCTTGAAGCCGCAGCCCGACAAAGTCAGGCCAAAGCGTCTACGAGTGGTCCCCGCGGTAAAAATCCGCACCGCGACCCTAATCTGGACACGCTGGAACGTGAACTGTCCGAACACCTGGCCACCCGCGTATCGGTGCAACCGGGACGCAGTGGGCGCGGCAAAGTCGTCATCCATTATCACAGCCTTGACGAACTGGACGGGCTGCTCGAACACCTGCGCAACTAAATCACGGCCCGGTTTTGATGATAGGCCGCTTGTCTACATCCGGACCGAGTCGGTCTCCAGGAGACCCCATGATCGAATTATCCGTGGTCGTACCCATCTACAACGAACGCGACAACCTGCTACCCCTGATTACCGAAATTACCGCCGTGCTGCGCGGTACCCGGGATTTCGAGATCCTCTACGTGGATGACCACAGTGAGGATGATAGCCTGCAGGTATTACTGGATGCCCGCCCCACTTTTCCAGAGCTGCGTATTGTGCGTCACTTACAGCGCTGTGGCCAAAGCACCGCAATCAGCAACGGGGTTCGGGCGGCACGTGGCAGCTGGATCATCACTCTGGACGGTGACGGTCAGAATGATCCGGCTGATATCCCTAAACTACTTGCTGCCAAGCAGAAAGCCACGGCCCAAGTACGCATGTTTGCAGGCTGGCGGACCCACCGCCGCGACTCGTGGTCGAAGAGGCTTTCTTCGAAGATCGCCAATACGGTGCGCTCACGCCTACTCAAGGACGCCACACCCGATACCGGTTGCGGCCTGAAGCTGTTTGAGCGGGAGCTGTTTTTGCGTCTGCCCTACTTCGATCATATGCACCGCTTTCTGCCGGCACTGGTTCGCCGTGCGGGCTATGCGACCCAGAGTGTACCGGTCAATCATCGCCCCCGAACCCGTGGCAATTCCAAGTACGGCATGTGGGATCGGCTGTGGGTGGGACTGGCCGACCTGCGTGGGGTGGCCTGGTTGATGCGCCGAGCTAAGGTGACGGCTAGCGAAGAACTTTGATGTCGGCACTCAGAACGACGAGTCCGGTTCGCTCAAAAATACCTGTTCTTCAGGCGTCGTGTCCCGACCCAATATTGCATTGCGATGTGGGTAGCAACCGAAGCGCTCGATGATATGCCGATGGCGACGCTCGAAATCAAGTTGTGATTCCAGGCCCGGCTGGGCAAAGAATTGTAGCGCCACATCGTGCATGAGCAAGGATTCACTGTGCATGTAGGGCATGTAGAAAAATGCTCGACGTTGCACCTCCTCTATCGCCCGGTCGGCGTGACCGGCAATCGCCTCTTGAGCCAGCACCAAGGCCATCCCATCCTGAGCAAAGGCCTGCGCAGTGCCACGATGCAGATTACGGGAAAACTGGTCCAGCACGATCACTTCGGCCAAGCGTCCCTGGGCCGAACTGCGCCAGGAAAACAATTCACCACGGGTCGCGCGAGCATGCAAACCTGCGAAACGGCTCCGTATGGCTGCATCGAGATCGGTATCTACGCGCCACCATTGTTCAGGCTGCATTAAACCAGAATTCAAGAACTTCTTGAGCTTGCATAAGTACCACCTGGGGCAGTGAGTAATGACCTTCACTCAGTCAGCACGGACTGAGCCCTGCTGAGTAGGTAGCAAAGCCTGGATCAGGGGTAGCAGGCTGCGGTTGCTGACTGTGTCGGCTTCGGTGCTCATCCAGCGAATCCTTCCCTTGGGGTCGATCAGTACCAGAACATCATTGTGGACGATGTCATATTCAGGATGAACTCTGGTGGCCAGTGGATTAGCCACTTCAGGCTGCGGGATATAGGTCCCAGAGGCCTTTGCCGATGCAATATCCAGCCGCTCGGAGGCCAGGCTCACCTGCTGGAAATCGACATGATAGCCGGCCCGTACGACCCGCAGCATCGATCTTGGTTTTGCACTGAGAAACTGCCAGTGCAGGTCATGGGGATGCCAGCCATATTCGCGCAGAAAGGCGCGCGCCTGGCGTGATCCACTGTGCCAAGGGTCCACATTGAAGGCGACGATCTGTACCTGATTCTGCCAACCGGCCTCAGCCAACAGGGTTTCCAGCCCAATCAGATGGTCAGCAAGCAACGGGCAATAACTGGTGCAGTAGGGGTACAGGAAGGTAACAACCTGGACCTTCCCGTGAAACTGCGCCGAACTTACCTGCTGTCCCAGCTGGTTGCGAAAATTATGAAACGCTGGGGCAACTCCGAGGCTTGGTAGCAGCGGTTTTACCGAGGTCTGGGCACGACCCAGCAGCCAGCCAAGCCCCACCCCCAGGGTGAGCATCCCCACTGCCAGAAGCAACCCGACTGCTGCTTGTCTAGCTCGACTTAGTCTTGCAACCTGTACCTCTCGCATAACCGATTCCATGAACTCCAAGCTCCCCGTACCAGGGAACACCCACACTACCAACTCAGGCTGGCTCCGAGCCGATACCGGCCTCGCGCAGCGCCCGCTTGGTAATGGCATGACCTAGGGCAATCAACTCGGTAGCCCGATAAAACTCATAGCTCGCACAGCTATTGAGAGGGATCTCGATCACCAGATCAGGACGGTGCACCGCCAGTTTTAGTCGCGCCAGATTGGCCTGCATTAGCTCCATCGCTGCTACCGAGAGCCCGAATCGTCCAAGCTGATTCTGTACTTCATGATGCTCATTACTGGGATGCCACTCAGTAAATAAATGACGTACGCGGGCGGGAAGCCGTCGCTTGGGCTTGCTACTCTTATCTTGATGGTCGGGTTTTGCAAACTCTTGCAGATTAACTGCACCAGGGCCATCCAAGATCACCGCAATCAGGTAATCGTAGCGTTCGCGCAACAATGGCGTAACCGGAACCGGATTGAGTAGAGCACCATCAACCAGACGCCGACCATCCTCTTCCTCGAACGGGTGGAACAGTGTGGGAATCGCAATCGAGGCCCGTATCGCATTGAATAAACGGCCCCGAGCCAGCCACACTTCCCGCTGTCGATCGATATCCACCGCTACTGCCGTAAAGGGAATACGCAAAGATTCAATCTCGGCTTCGCCCAGCAACGCCCGTAGACTCTTGATGATGCGGTCGCCCTTGATAAATCCGGGCCCGGTGAGTGTCCAATCAAGCAGACGCAACACGGCAACCCTATCCAGACTGCATACCCAATCACGGTAGGTTGGCAATTTTCCCAAAGCAAAGATCCCGCCGATCACCGCACCCATGGACGAACCGGCGACGGCGATAATCTCCAGTCCAGCCTGCTGCAATGCTTCGATCACCCCGATATGTGCCAGCCCACGTGCCCCACCACTGCCCAGCGCCAGGGCAACCCGGGGCCGGTGCTCAGTCTGCGGTTTGGACAGGCCCTCGCTCATGGTTTTACAGCATACGCCTGCAGAGCCAAACCCAGCAGCATTTTCATCTCCTCCCGCAAGGCAACGGGGGCGATCAACTCCGCATCAGGACCGTATTTGAGAATATCCATAAGCAACTCTCGCGAATTGGCATAAGGTAACCGCAGCTCGAAGCTACCATCTTCCAGAAAACGTCCCTGCTGCTGGGTATGCCAATGCATATCGGCCACCCATCTTGCGGCATGCGCGGAAAAGCGAATGGTGGCCCAGCCCCGGGCGGTACCGGCGAAAATACCATAGCCTCCAGCGAGCGATGCATCCAATGTACTGTCAGCAAGGTCTCGTACGGGAAGGTCTGGCGTGCTGACCTCACGCATGCGATCCACTGCGAAACTGCGTAAGGCTTCCTTGTCGTGATCCCATGCATCGAGATACCAGTTGTCACGATAATGCACGATTCGCTGCGGTGATACCGAACGTCGGGTGGTTTGGTCGTTACCCCTGGCACGATAGACAAAATTAATGCGCTGCCGCCTCAATACCGCCCCGGCAACACTACGGAACACATGCTGATCCAGTGTCCGAGTGCCCGAACCGATTACCCTGATACGCTCCATTGGCAGGCGTTGACCCGCCGTACGTTCGGCCAACAAGCGTTCAATTTTTTCTCGCAAGGGGGTCAGGGCTCCCGTCAATACGCTCGAATCCGTTCGCTCCAGCAGGGCATGCATAGCTAACAGCGCGGCCAGTTCTTCACTGCTTAGCCATAGTCCCGGGAGCTCAAAAGTATCCACCTTATCGCGGCTATAACAGAAACCCGCTTGTTCACCTGTGCCGCTCTCAAGCGGAGCATCCAAAGCATCTCTTAAATACGCTAAGACGCGATATACCGTGGCGCGGGAGCATTCGAGTTCATCCATTAAGTGCGCCATCGACACTGCACAGCGAGCCTTTTTCAGCAACTGGTGAAGATGCACAACGCGTTCAAAACGGTCCATGAGCATGGCCTGGTTTAATTCTGCCCAGCATGCCGAGCATGCAGCGTTCCGGCAAGTTTCCTCTTTCGCCTATGGGTCCGGGTGTTTTCATAGCGATATTGCCGGGGATTCACCTGCTGTTCTTGCCGCGCCTTGGTTCAGCTAGACATCATAGATTGACCGGCCCTTCCTCGAAGGCCGTGGGTTACCTTGAGGATAGTTATCCAGAGGCAGAGCCACTATTGCGGGGGGCAGGCCATGAAACAGTTTAGTGTTTTGGAACCTGGGGAGGAATGGCTGCAGCAAGCAGTTCTCTTGCTCCACGGTCGAGTAATTCCTCAGCCAGACAACAGCCCAGCTCTTCCCCCCGTTGACTGCTGCCAGCTATTTCACCCCGAACCAACTTGCCGGTTTGTGCATCTCCAACCAGGCCATGCAAGTGCAAGCTCTGTTCACCGAGTATGGCGTAGGCCCCAACGGGTACCGAACAATTACCCCCAAGGGTGGCATTGAAAGCACGCTCTGCACCGACTGTACAGCGGGTTTCAGGATCATCGAGTGCTTGTAGCCACTGCATAATCCGTGTATCGGTACTACGAGCCTCAATGGCAATGGCCCCTTGCCCCGGTGCTGGCAGCCAGTCGGGTGGCATTAAACGCTCGCGAATCACCGCTGCCAGTCCCAAGCGCTCAAGACCGGCCGCAGCAAGGATGATTGCGTCATAGTCCCCCGCCTGCAGACGGGCCAAGCGAGTATTCACGTTGCCACGCAGACCTCGCAACTGCAGATCGGGTCGTAAAGCCCGTAACTGGGCTTGCCTGCGCAACGAAGAAGTGCCGACGCACGCCCCCTCAGGAAGTGCTTGCAAGTGCGGATATTGAACGCTGACGAAAGCATCGCTCATATCAGCTCGGCTGAGGATCGCTGCCAAGGTAAATCCAGGCTCCAGGTCGACTGGGACATCCTTCAGGGAATGCACCGCAAGTTCAGCCCGCCCCTCCTGCATGGAGACCTCCAGCTCTTTTAGGAACAGGCCCTTGCCACCGAGTTCGGCTAGCGAGCGATCGAGCACTTGATCGCCCCGGGTGGTCATCGGCCGGAGCTGTACGTGCAGGCCTGGATGAAGGCAACGTAGCCGCTGTGCCACGTGCTCAGCCTGCCAAAGGGCCAAGGCACTCTGTCGGGTAGCAATTCGAATGGTTGCTGACATACTGTTCCAGAATCATTCACTACGCAAAAACTTGCGTAGTGTGGGTAGGTTACGGCGACTGACCTGCAGAGTCAGGTCGCTGCCAAGCAAACGTGCTAGCGTGCGACCATCCGCACCAAGTTTCAAGCCAAGTAGACGTTCTCTGGGAACCAGGCAGCGCCGGTGCAGCCGTAAAAACCGCTCTGGATAGGCCTTTTCCAGAGCCTTAAGCGACATCTCAATTAATGCCTGGCCCTGTTCGTGTTGCACCGCTACATATTTGTCGTCCGCCCGCAGCACAATGACCCGGTCCAGTGAGATGCGGATCGTCTCACCGCAAACCCGGGCACTGAGATAAATGGGGGCACGGGCAGTAGTCTGCTGACGCAGGCTTTCAGCACGCAACAGGGCTTCGCATAATCGCGCCTGAGCAACCGGTTTGAGGAGATAATCGGCGACATGCAGCTGAAAAGCATCCAGTGCGTGCTGCGCATACGCCGTACAAAAAATGACCTGTGGTGGACTGGGTAATCTCGAGAGCCGACGCGTCAAAGCGACACCATCCAGGCCGGGCATGGCGATATCCAGCAACACGACGTCCGGGTGCGTTACCACCAGTTGTTCCAGTACTTCCTGGCCACTGCCGACACTGCCAACCAACTCGGTATCCGGGCACAGACGTAGCAGGGTTTCCAGCCGTAGCCGGGCCAGGGGCTCGTCATCAGCGATGAGGATGCGCATCGGGGAAGCGTAGCGTTGCTTGCCAGTATCCATCGTCATGAGTGATATTCAAAGATGCCTGATCGTCAAAATGGTAGCGGATAAGCGACTCGACATTGGCAAGCCCATGGCCGGTACCGTGCGGCGCAGGAATCTCGGGTAAGGGATTGCGTACTGAAATTTCCAAGCCCTTGGCACCACGACGTCCGCGAATTTCCAGTACTCCACCATCGACCCGTGCAGCGATGCCATGGCGTAGTGCATTTTCTACCAGCGGCTGTAACAGCCAGCGGGGCACCACCCGTTCTCTCGGCAGATCGCTCAGATCACGCTTAATCTGCAGCCGCTCTCCTAAGCGTAACTGCTCAATGGCCAGATAATCATCCAGACGCTGTAAGACCTCACCCAGGGTCGATTCAGAACTTTCGTCAAGTGCCGCACGTAGGATTTCGGACAGGTTGACCAAGGCGTGTTCGGCACTGTCCGGATCCTCTCGCAACAAGGCGACGACCGTATTCAGGCTATTGAAAAGAAAATGCGGCTCAATCCTCGCCTGCAGTGCATCGAAGCGGGCACGCGCCAAGGCTTCTCGGCGCGACCGCCAGCCACCCAACACCCACAGGTATCGGAACATGGCGGCACTGACCAGTGCCGCAGCCCCACCAATACCCAGCAAAAACCGATTGCGACTGCTTTTGATGAGCTGAATTCCCAGTACCTGGTCAAAATGCCAGATAATGGCGGTCGAAGCCAGCACCACCGCCATCAGTAGCAGCCAAGCCACTATCCAGGGCCATACTCCAGGCAACTTTTGCAGCGCTGGTCTGACTTTACACAACACCACACCAGCGAGAATAGCCAGCCAGGCGGCCAGCAAACCCGCCAGACCCCAGTCGTGGACACCGATGCGGTGCCCTGGAGCAAACAGCATCACCAGAGACACCAGGATCGAAACTGCAAACAGTGCACCAAGCACCGGCGATGCGCAAAAGTCCGGTAGTGGCTGCTGTGGATCACGCAAGTTCACACGTCCCCCTGAACACGCCTCACCAGCCAGGCCCGCAAATCGGTAATCTCAGTTGAAATCACCTGGTGTGCCATGCTGTAGGCATGCCAGTCCACAGTATGGCCGAGTGCCTGCAGAGTATCCCGCGCAGTAATCCCGAGTAGGTATGGAAGCACCGGATCCATTTGTCCGTGGGCCATAAATACCGGCAGGCTAGCGTTGGCCGCACTGGTATTGCCTGCCAAGGCCTTTGCGTTGGCAAGATAGGTTGACAGGGCAATAAGCCCAGCCAAGCGTTGGGGATAGCGAAGTGCGGTGGATATCGCTACCGCACCACCTTGGGAGAAACCGGCCAAGAAAATATTCTCCTCAGCTATACCGTGCTGGGCCTGCTCCTGAATCAGCTGACTGATCCGCTGCGTGGATTCGCCCATTCCGATTTCATCCTGTGGTGCATCCGGACCAAACCCGTAGATGTCATACCAAGCCCGCATGCGCATCCCGCCATTGATACTAATCGGGCGTATCGGAGCATGTGGAAAAACAAACCGCAGGGAGGGGCCATCCGGTTGCACTAATTGTGGCACCAACGGTTCGAAATCGTGCCCGTCAGCACCCAGACCATGTAGCCAGATGACCGCATACTGTGGTGCGGCGCCCGTTTCGACCACCACGCAAGATTCCGACATATGCACTCCCGTAAGCATTGCTGCCATACATGGTGCCCCAAGCTTGCTCAAGCGCAAAACTTGTGCAGCTTTTGGCTATTGCCATAACCGTTGATTCATCAGCTACGCCAGGCGAATGGGGTTTGGGTATGAGCAGAACCTACGCCCGCAACACCACCACTGGCGACCTCTGCAAGCTGGTCGTAGCGGCTTTGTTTATCTGCTCAGGCTGCAGATGTTGGGCTCTTGTTGAGAAGCCCATAGACATAACCGAGCACCACTCCGTAGATCAGGTGCAGGAGCAGGGTCATGACGGGAGCCATCAGACCCATTTTTAGTCCAAAGAAACCTGCCCCCGCCATAGGCATCGGTAAGATCATCATCAACAATCAGGCCAGCACCCCAAAAACTAACCCCTTTATTACTGCGCTTGCTCCGGGTAAACGGGAGAATAAAAACGCAAAAGCCAGGCCCCAAACGATGCTGCCAATAAAAAAGTGTAGCACCCAGCCCAAGGCGGGTGTAGCCGGCATACCCATGTAACCATGAGCCATACGGGCCAGCATATGAATCACATTCAGATGGGGCATCAGACCCAGCATGCTTTTCAGAATCATCAAGATGGAAAGAGCGATCGTGGCAAAAAAACCGGCAATCATGCCACGCACCTAGCTGTTCATAATCAATTCCCCCAGTAAGTGAAAAGCCGCTAGATTTTACTAGTCGGCCAAGTACTCGCGAATCATTTGCCGCCCCCGGTGAATACGGCTCTTCACAGCAGCACGGGTCAGTCGTAGCTGGTCGGCAATTTCGCTGATGGATCGTTCTTCATAATCCCGCAGTAGAATGGCCTGACGATACTTCGGTGGCAGTGAAAGAATGGCATCGGTCAGATCACTGCGTAGTTCGGTTTCAGCTCGATAGCGGAAACTTGGCGGGTCAATCTCAGTATTGTCGGCTACGGGCAGGGCCTTACGCAGCAGCCGCTGGCATTCCCTGCGGACAATGGAGAACATCCACGACGAGAACGATGCCAGCGTACGCAAAGCCCCGATCCGCTGATAGATCAGCCAAAGTGTTTCCTGCGTGGCATCATCTGCATCGCTGTATGTAGCACATTGCAACCGGGCAATCCGACGCAAATCAGGCTGGCACTCAGCCAGCAGGCGCAGTACCGCGGCATGATCGCCCTGGCGGGCGGCTTCAATCAGGATCGGCTCCTGGCGCATGACCTTCCCTCATTCAAAACTAAATGGCTGGCCCAGCTAGAAAAAATAGACCGTTCTTAAGTTATAAGAGGCATAGCAACGGCAAAAGGATTCAAAATAAATTATCGATAATGCTGAGTACAGCCGATGCCAAGGCCGTAGTCAAACCTGAACCAGCCTCCCGATAGGGCGTGCAGACGCAATATTGCCCAGCACTGCAACCTATACAGACAGGCCACATCTGCTCGGATATGGAGCGACCTCGATGTGTAACTGAGTTTGCCCCCGAAAAACGTATCCCTTGGCGGTGTGATTCAAGGCACCTGAGGAGAAGGATATGATGACATTTAGGTGGGCACGGCGGGAAATCCTATCAATCCGGGATTCAGAACCGGTGTGTACAACGAAGCAAGCTCGCTAGCCATCCATGGGCGCTAGCAACGGAACCCCATGAGTATCAACCTGAACCCATCGACTGCACGAGCCTCTTCTGCAGCAGGTCATCCAGACAAAACAGTCTGTGGACAAAATGGTTCAAACACGATACCCGAAGCCGGGTTCCAGGCCAGGCTGGGCTGACCGCACCCGGAACGATCCGATCGCCTCTCCACACAAGCCGACGCCCTGAGCGAGTTAGGCTCAGGGCGTGGCAGAATAATCCTTGGCAGTGACCTACTCTCGCATGGCTA
>CAYOLM010000034.1:0-10353 GCA_964404785.1 uncultured Mizugakiibacter sp. | reverse complement strand
CGGTGTATTTCATGGTCGGGAATCGCGATTTTCTGCTTGGGGAAGCTTACGCAAACCGTGCCGGGATACAACTTCTTGATGATGGTTGTGTGCACACTATCGGTGGGGTGGCGACGGTTCTACTGCATGGTGATGTGCTATGCACCGACGACACGGCGTACCAGAAGTTTCGGGTTGAGGTTCGAGACCCGACTTGGCAAGCGAAGTTTCTTGCCCAGCCGCTTGCAGCGCGACGCGCTTATGCGCAGAGGGCTCGCATTGCCAGTCAGGTTCATACACGTGATAGTGCTGAGATATTGATGGATGTGAATGCACAGGCCGTGGATGCGACTCTACGCCAGAGCGCTGTGCGGCGGATGATACACGGCCATACTCATCGTCCTGCAGTGCATGATCTGGCGCTCAATGGCCAGCCGGTACAACGCATTGTCTTGGGTGACTGGTATGCACAGGGCTCGGTGTTGCAAGTGGCTGCACAAGGCGATTTTGCCTTGCGCACACTGTCGCCGTGAAGCTGGCTGTAGCGGGGGTTGGAGCAGGCCGTTGAGGGCTGAAATAATCTCGGCTTGTTGTTCGGTGCCTGCAGCGACTAAAATAGCCGACTCGCATCGATCCCATCATTATCAAGCGGGGCTTGCCACAGGACATGTGCTCATGATCTGTCGCAAGTCTCGCGCTTGCATAGAGGAAATTGTCTTCCATGTCGCTCAATGTAGAACAGACCAGTAAGATCATCAGTGAGTACGGCCGTACACCCAACGATACCGGTTCGCCGGAGGTACAGGTGGCCCTGCTTACCACGCGGATTGTGACGCTGGCCGAACACTTCAAGATTCACAAGCAGGATCGGCATTCACGCCGGGGTCTGCTCAAGCTTGTCAACCAGCGTCGTCGCCTCCTGGGTTACCTCAAGAAACGCGACCTGCAGCGCTATCAGGAGCTGATTAAGCGCCTGGGCCTGCGTCGTTGATCCAACCAGGAGAAAGAAACGTGGTGAAAGTAAGTAAGTCATTCCAGTACGGCCGGCATCAAGTCACACTGGAGACGGGCGAAATTGCCCGTCAGGCCGGTGGTGCCGTCAAGGTAGAAGTCGATGGCACCGTGGTGTTGGTCACCGCGGTGGCTGCAACCAAGGCGCGTGCGGGACAAAGTTTTTTTCCGCTTACCGTCGATTATCAGGAAAAGTTTTACTCTGCCGGGCGTATCCCCGGCGGGTTCTTCAAACGTGAGGGCCGACCGACTGAGAAGGAGACGCTGACCTCGCGTCTCATTGATCGCCCGATTCGTCCCTTGTTTCCCGAGGCGTTCAAGAATGAAGTGCAGGTCATTGCTACCGTCTTGTCGATGAACCCCGAAGTAAACGGTGACATTCCGGCCCTGATCGGCACTTCGGCAGCACTCATGCTGGCCGGCATCCCCTTCCAGGGACCCATCGCCGCTGCCCGGGTCGGTTATGCCAAGGGTGAGTATCTGCTCAATCCCACGGTTACCGAACTAGTTGATTCGGAATTGGAACTGGTTGTTGCCGGTACCAGCAATGCGGTGCTGATGGTTGAGTCCGAAGCCAATCTGCTCAGCGAAGAGGTGATGCTGGGGGCGGTGATGTTCGGTCATCGCGAGATGCAAAAAGCCATTACGGCGATCAATGAACTGGTCGCCGAAGCCGGTCGCAAGTTGTTTGCATGGCAAGAACCGACTCGCAATGATGCGCTGTTCACTGCTGTTGAGGGCCTGCTGGGTCATCGTCTGACTGATGCCTTCCAGACTCGTGACAAGTTGGAGCGCCGGGATGCCATCTCGGCATTGCAGAGCGAAGTTCGGGAGTCACTGGTTGAGCAGGCTGAAGCCAATGACTGGAGTGCCGAGGAGATGGGCGAAGTATTCGCTGCAATCGAATACCGCACCATGCGCAGCGGTTTGCTGCAGAGCAAAGTACGCATTGATGGCCGCAATCTGGACGATGTACGCCCCATCAGTTCGCGTATTGGGGTACTGCCACGGACTCATGGCTCGGCCCTGTTTACCCGTGGTGAGACCCAAGCTCTGGTGACGGTGACTCTGGGTACTACCAAAGATGCGCAGATCGTTGATGCCCCCGGTGGTGAATCAAAAGACACCTTCTTGTTTCATTACAATTTTCCTCCCTACTCGGTGGGCGAAGTCGGTCGCATGTTTGGTCCTAAGCGTCGCGAAATTGGCCATGGACGCCTGGCTAAGCGTGGCGTGCAGGCTGTCATGCCGTCGATTGAGGACTTTCCGTATGTGCTGCGGGTCGTTTCGGATATCACCGAGTCGAATGGCTCCAGTTCGATGGCTTCGGTGTGCGGTTCATCCCTAGCCATGATGGATGCAGGTGTACCTCTGAAAGCCCCGGTAGCCGGTATTGCGATGGGCTTAGTCAAGGACGCGGATAATTTTGTGGTGCTTTCGGACATTCTGGGTGATGAGGATCATCTGGGCGACATGGATTTCAAGGTTGCAGGAACCTCCGAAGGTATCAGTGCCTTGCAGATGGATATCAAGATCGACGGAATCACTGAAGAAATCATGCGTACGGCTCTGGAGCAGGCCAAGCGTGGACGTTTGCATATTCTTGGCGAGATGCACAAGGCAATCAATCAGCCGCGGGCCGAACTTTCAGATTATGCCCCGCGCTTGCTGACTATGCGTATCCATCCGGACAAGATCCGTGAGGTGATCGGCAAGGGTGGTTCGGTTATCCGTTCCATTACCGAAGAAACCGGTACCACGATCGATATTACTGATGATGGCGTGATCGTCATTGCTTCGGTTAACCGTGCCGCGGCCGAGGATGCCAAGAAGCGGATTGAACTGATCGTTTCTGATGTCGAACCCGGAACCATCTATGAGGGCAAGGTAGTCAAACTGATGGATTTTGGCGCTTTTGTAACCATTCTTCCGGGTAAGGACGGTTTGGTTCATATATCGCAAATTTCCAATGAGCGGGTGGAGAAGGTTTCTGACAAGCTCAAGGAAGGCGATATTGTCAAGGTCAAAGTGCTGGAAGTCGACAAGCAGGGTCGTATCCGTTTGTCGATGAAAGCCGTCGAAGAGGTTCCACAAGCTCAGGGCTGATGGCCACACTATGAGCGAGACAACGCCCGGTTCCGAAAGCGGAGTCGGGCGTTTTGTTTTACGCTGGGTGCATCGCTCATCTTTTAACTCCGTGGATACCGGAGAACACTCATGAACAATGAGACCCCCTCATCCTTGGTGGATTACCAGAAACTGCTCAAGCAGGCTTGGGATGCCTGGCAGGAGAACCTGGGGAAATCCTTTTCGTCAGGATCTGCAAACAACGGCATGCAGGAGCAGGCCGAGCGTGCACTATCCGGCTTGAAAGCCCATCTCGAACTCATGGAACGGATGAGCATGGGGTTTGCCGATGAGACGGGTGATTGGAAGTCATCATTGGCAGATATATTTGGTAATTTTGCTACCAATCCCTTCATGCAGGCCTACACTGAAGCGGTAGACATGGCCGGTGGCGGCCCCCAGGCCTGGGCTCAATCAGCGGGGGCATCACCACCGCCTTGGCTTGCGAGCTGGAAGGATATGTTGGGCATGCCTGCGTTTGGGCCAGGTCGTGAGCAACAGGAACGGGATCAGGCACTCGCTAAGGCCTGGTCGGAACTACATACTCGACAGATGCGCTATCAGGCACTGCTGGCTAAGGTTGCGCGTATGGGAGTGGATCGGCTCGAGTTACGCTTGGCGGAACGGGCTGAACCGGGACGGCAGATCCAACAAATGCGGGAGCTATATAATCTCTGGATTGATGCGGCCGAAGAAGCCTATCACGAGGTTGCCTTGTCCCCGCAATGGCGCCAGGCCTACGGCGATATGATGAATGCCCAGATGCAAGTACGCAGCCAGATGCAGGATCGTGTCGAGCGCCTAGCCAGAGAATGGGGCATGCCGACACGTAGCGAAGTAGATACACTCGGGCAACGCTTACAGACCCTGCGCCGGGAGCTGCGGGCGACCCGGAAGATACTGGATGAAATTCGGGCTTACCCAATACCGACAGAGTCGGCAGCGGATTCAGCCCCTGCCGCCCGCAAGCGCACGGCAGCCGCAAAGACCTCCAAGACCCCCAAGACTCCTGTGGTTACCAGAATGTCCGCAACCGGCAAGTCGGTTAAACGGGCCTCATCCGGCCGTCGTTCAACGGCCAGCAAGCGGCCGGCATCCTCCGGAAAGAATCACTCTTCCGGTACCTCGGCTGTGCTGCGTAAGACCACTGCCACCCGCAAATCACCGTCGCCCACGTCACGGCGTTCGGTGAAAGGGAAGAAGTGATGTTTAACCCCGTGCATATCGACCCGCTCAGAGCTCTTGCAGAGATGGATGCGTTCCGACGCAAACTTGCTGCGGGGATGGACAGTTTGCGTAACCAGGAAGAACCCCATATTGGGGCGACCCCGACCGAAGTCGTGTATCGCGAAGATAAACTCAAGCTGCATCACTTTCTAGGTGCTAAGCCGGTGCCAGGCCGTACCCCCATTTTGATCTGCTATGCCCTGGTCAACACCCCATGGATGACCGACTTGCAAGCCGACCGCTCACTGGTTGCGCGGCTGCTGGAACAAGGTGAAGATGTGTATCTCATCGAGTGGGGCTATCCCGATCTGGCTGACCGCTGGCTGACACTGGGTGATTACATTCTCGGCTATCTTGATCGTTGTGTTGATCAGATCAGAGCGCGCCACGATCTGCAGCGTATTAATCTTCTGGGTATCTGCCAGGGAGGGGTGTTTTCGCTCTGCTACGCAGCCTTGCGCCAACAGAAGTTGCAGAATCTGATCACCATGGTCACGCCGGTTGATTTTCATACCCCAGACAACATGCTTGCAAATTGGACACGCGGTTTAGATGTGGACCTGCTCGTGGATACTCTTGGTAACATTCCTGGCGAGCTGATGAATTGGTGTTATCTGACCCTCAAACCGTTGCGTTTGAACCAGCAGAAATACGTTGGCTTGGTGGACATTCTTGACGATGCGACTGAAGTGAGTAATTTCTTACGCATGGAAAAGTGGATATTCGATTCCCCCGATCAGGCGGGTGAGACTTTTCGCCAGTTTATCCGCGATTTTTATCAGAATAATGGTTTATTCCGTGGCGAAATCGAACTGGATGGTGAAAAGCTTAGCCTGGCTGACATTCAGCTGCCGGTACTCAATATTTTTGCCGAACAGGATCATTTAGTACCCCCCGCTTCCTCACGGGCCATGGCCGGGCTCCTCGGTGGCAAGGATTACACCGAACTGGGGTTCCGAGGCGGGCATATTGGCCTATACGTTTCCAGTCGGGCCCAGCGCCAGGTTCCGTCGACGGTGCACCAGTGGCTGAGTGCCCGCAGTTGAGTTGGACAAATTTCTCTGCAATGAATCGATGCGGTGGGTGAGTGCGCCACCGCAATAGCCCAGTAACGCCTGCCCGGTACAGCACTGGCAGGGCGGAGGGAACAGATCGCGTGAATAATTTTTTGAATCGACATGATAGACTGCGGGCCTTTCGCTGGAAAAACAATGCGTTGGAATTGCTGGATCAACGGCGCTTGCCGCATTCCGTGGACTGGGTGCGTTGCCAAACCGCTATGGAAGTTGCTGCAGCCATTCGTGCTCTGGTAGTACGCGGTGCTCCGGCGATTGGAATTGCTGCGGCCTATGGAACGGTTCTGGCATCTCGTAGCGACCACTTTGAGGAAGATGTCTCGCTGTTGCGTGCGGCACGGCCAACAGCCGTGAATTTGATGTGGGCTATGGATCGGATGGTAGCCGTGGCTGACCGTACGCCGGAGCGATTGCTTATTGAAGCGAGAGCTATCGAGCAAGAGGACCTGGTAGCTAATCAGCGCATGAGTAAATCGGGTGCGGAGCGACTGGATAGCGGCTGTGGCGTGCTGACCCATTGCAACACGGGATCGCTGGCTACGGCTGGCCTGGGTACGGCTCTGGGAGTCATTCGTTGCGGTTACGCAGCCGGAAAAATTCAGCGGGTATTTGCGGGAGAAACCCGCCCATGGTTACAAGGATCCAGACTAACCGCCTGGGAACTGTCCGCAGATGGGATCCCCGTGCAGTTGCTTGCGGATGCGGCGGCGCCTTATCTGATGTGCAGCGGCCAGGTACAATGGGTGATAGTCGGGGCTGACCGCGTTGCTGCTAATGGCGATGTGGCCAACAAGATCGGCACTTATGCACTGGCGCTGGCTGCGCGTCATCATGGTCTGCATACCATGGTCGTGGCAGCATCCTCGACTATCGACATGCGTACCCCGGATGGCAACTCCATTCCAATTGAATTGCGTGACCCTGAGGAATTGTTAACTTATGCTGGCCAAGCCGTGGCCCCAGCGGGGGTGTCGGCCTGGAACCCCGTCTTCGATATTACCCCTGCGGAACTGGTTGATGTACTGGTTACCGAAAAGGGGCGGGTCGAACACCCCAATCGTGCTCGTATGCACGACCTGTTTGGAGCTTGAGCGTGCGCAGAATTGGATGGTTTTTCGTGGGTGGTGTAATCGGCTTCATCGTGGATGCCGGGGTGGTGCAATCGCTGGTCTCTTTCGCCAGCTTTGATCCTTACCTGGCTCGGGTGATCTCATTCCTTTGTGCCGCCACGACCACCTGGATCTGGAACCGGCATACGACGTTTTCCGATATTCGTGGCCAGCATAGATGGCATGCGGAATGGGCCCGCTGGATGCTGGCCATGACCGGTGGAGCATCCTTGAACTACTCGATTTATGCACTGGCTGTTTGGCAGATTCAGTTGGTGCATTCCTGGCCGGCAATCGGTGTGGGCATGGGTTCGTTGGTGGGTTCGACATTCAACTTTCTCAGCGCGCGTCGCTGGGTCTTTGGCACCGCCAAAAATGAACACGAAACCAATACATAACTGATTGAATAGAATAGATTTTTATAGTCCAAATACATAGTATTTGTGGTATACTTGTTGCTTCGACTGGCAAACTCATTTCCATTTGCATGACCGCACCTCCAGCGGTCCGCTGCCAACGCTTCCCGGACCCCATTCATGGCTGAACTCGCCAAAGAAATTATTCGCGTCAATATCGAAGATGAAATGCGTCAGAGCTACCTCGATTACGCTATGAGCGTTATCGTTGGGCGGGCTCTCCCCGATGTTCGTGACGGACTCAAACCGGTACACAGACGGGTGCTCTACGCGATGAGCGAGTTGAGCAATTCTTGGAATAAACCCTATAAGAAATCGGCACGCATCGTGGGTGATGTGATTGGTAAATACCATCCACATGGTGATTCGGCCGTATATGACACCATCGTTCGCATGGCCCAGCCTTTCTCATTACGTTACATGCTGGTCGATGGCCAGGGGAATTTTGGTTCAGTCGACGGTGATACGGCTGCGGCAATGCGCTATACCGAAGTTCGTTTGTCCAAGCTGGCTCATGAGCTGATGGCCGATCTGGAAAAGGACACGGTTGATTTTGGCCTGAATTACGATGAGTCTGAGCATGAGCCGTTGGTGATGCCAACGCGGGTGCCCAACCTGCTTGTCAACGGATCGGCCGGGATTGCTGTGGGGATGGCCACCAATATACCACCGCACAATCTAGGTGAAGTCATCGATGGGGTGATTGCGCTGATCGATGATCCGGAACTTGATATCGATGGGCTGATGCAGATCATCCCTGGTCCGGACTTTCCTACCGCGGGCATTATCAATGGCTCCGCAGGGATCGTTGAGGCTTATCGGACCGGCCGCGGACGTATCCGGGTGCGTGCTAAAACCGAGATCGAGCAGGGGGCTAATGGTAGGGAAACCGTCATCGTCCACGAACTTCCCTACCAGGTGAACAAGGCGCGGCTGATCGAGAAGATCGCCATGCTGGTCAAAGAAAAGAAGCTTGAGGGCATCAGCGAGCTACGCGATGAATCCGACAAGGATGGCATGCGTATTGTTATTGAGCTACGCCGTGATGCGCTGGGGGATGTAGTTCTTAACAATCTCTACCAGCAAACTCAGATGCAGACTGTATTCGGCATCAATATGGTGGCCTTGGTTGATGGCCAGCCGCGTTTGCTCAATCTGAAGCAGATTTTGGAAGCCTTTGTGCGCCATCGCCGCGAAGTAGTTACGCGCCGTACGATTTTTGAATTACGCAAGGCCAGATCACGAGCCCATGTACTGGAAGGTCTTACGGTTGCCCTGGCTAACATCGACGAGATGATTGCTCTCATTAAATCGTCATCTTCACCGCAGCAAGCACGTGAGCGCATGCTCTCCAAAGTCTGGGACCCCGGTTTGGTACGTACCCTGCTGCAAGCTTCCGGTGCTGAGATGTCCAAGCCGGAAAACATCGAACCAGGCTGTGGGTTGGGTCAGGAAGGCTATCGCTTGAGTCAAGTGCAGGCCAAGGAAATTCTTGATATGCGACTGCACCGGTTAACCGGGCTGGAGCAAGAAAAGTTATCGGATGAATACCGTAGCATCCTCGAAATAATCCATGGATTGATTGCGATCCTTGAAGATCCAGCCCTATTGCTGGCGGTTATCCGCAAAGAGGTTAAGGCTGTCCATGAGGAATATGCTGATTCTCGTCGAACCGAGATCACCATCGCGCAAGAAGATTTTGATGTGTTGGATCTGATTGCCCCGGAGGACGTGGCGGTCACTCTGTCGCATACCGGCTATACCAAACGGCAGTCCATCTCCATGTATCGCGAGCAACGACGCGGTGGTCGGGGACGATCGGCAACAGTCATGAAAGCTGAGGATTTCATTAGCCGGTTCTGGATCGTCAATACTCATGATACGTTGCTGGTGTTCACCAGCAAAGGCCGGGTGTACTGGCTAGGGGTCCATTTGATCCCCGATGCTGGCCCGGGTGCTCGCGGCAAGCCGATCGTTAACCTGTTGCCTTTGGCAGAAGATGAAAGAGTTCAGGCAGTATTGCCGGTACATGAATTTGATGACGAACATTGGGTGTTCTTCACGACCCGTAAGGGTACCGTCAAGAAAACCATGCTTAGTGAATTCGCCTATCGGTTGCAGCGCGGTAAGATCGCCATTGATCTTGCCGAGGGCGATGACTTGGTCGACGTAGCGCTGACGCTTGGCAAGAGCGATATTATGCTGCTTGCTTCCAATGGTAAGGCGGTACGTTTCAGTGAGACCGAAGTGCGTGGTATGGGGCGTACCGCCCATGGCGTGCGTGGCATGAAGCTGATTGGAGGGGCGCACGTCGTTTCGATGGTTGTTGCCGAGGCGGGTGATGTACTGACTGTTACTGAACGCGGTTATGGTAAACGTACCAATCTTGACGAATTTCCGTGTAAGGGTCGCGGCACCCAGGGAGTGATTGCCATTCGCTGTTCCGAGCGCAATGGCGCCTTGGTAGCGGGCGTTCTGGTTAGCTCCACACAGGGGTTGATGCTGATTTCAAATCAGGGCACGCTGGTGCGCACCCGAGTTGAGGGTATTTCACAGCTGAGTCGCAACACCCAGGGGGTAATACTGATGCGTTTGCCTGCGGAGGAAAGCCTGGTCCAGGTCGTACCCATGGATGTAGATGAAGACCAGGATTCCGAGGAGATCTCAGGTTCGGCTACTGTGAGTAGCCAGAATGATGGGCTATCTGTAGACAGTGAAAAGCCAGATCCATCCTGATTATCTGGCTCACCAGCGGGGGACATCGCTCCGCTGGTGACGGGACACGATGGTTCGTGTAGTGGAAAATTCTACTATCTGCGGATGCTGGCAAAGAATGTTGCAGGCTGTAGGCTAACCGTATGTAGCTCAGTCTATTGAGATGGCACTCATTATTGATGAATCGGCCTACTTGAGGTATGGATCGCCGCAGGTGGCTTGGATACACCGGGTTTACTTCCTGCGCCTGTGGCGCACGAGCAAGCTTCAAACGCGATCCGTGCCGGGTGGATTCCCGCCTATGCGGGAATGATTGGAAAGTGCATGGATATTTCGTGCCGCATCTATAGTGCTGCGAGCATTGCTTCGGCACTCGATACCTTGTATTCACCAGGGTCTTCGACGTGGAGTTGCTTTACCACGCCATTCTCGGCATAGATTGCAAAGCGCTGCGCCCGTAGGCCCATACCGAAACCGTGGGCATCCAGTTCTAGCCCAAGGGCCTTGGTAAAAGCTCCATTACCATCAGCAAGCATAGTGACACCGGCTGGCACATTCTCCGCCTTGCTCCATGCTTCCATCACAAAACTGTCGTTCACGGACATGCAGATCACTCCAATGTCACGTTCCTGAAAGGCGCCAATATGGTCAATATATGAGGGTAGATGCTGAAGAGAACAGGTGGGTGTAAAA
>CAYOLM010000033.1:0-10461 GCA_964404785.1 uncultured Mizugakiibacter sp. | reverse complement strand
TGCCCGGTCAATGGCAATGGAGCGCTTGGCTGAACGTACAAGGGCGCGTTCGGGCGCTATTACAACTTGGCCATGGCCCGGCTGGGCACTACCACGCTTGGCTTCGTGGCGGTAGTGCCGAACAACTAAGTCAGGCGCTGCAGCCTTTCGTAATGCGCGCAAAGATAGCCCTTCGAGCCAGCTCACAAGGGTCTGTTCCTGATGATGCATTGCCCGAAGGAAAGTTTGTAGTCCATGGTGATGAACTGGTTTTTGGAATGGGCTCGCACAGCTGGAGGCTGGCGGCGCGGAACCTATCATCCGCCTCTGCTAAGGAAAACTTGCTACGGGTACAACTCGAGGAGATCCGCCGAGGCTGGCCGCACATTCCCGACAACTTCCTCAATGCACTGTTGCCTCCCGCACTAGGCCTCGAACATCTCACCGCGGTCCGCTTCGATAAAGGCTGTTTCCCAGGCCAGGAAGTAGCCGCCCGTCTGCACTTCCGGGGTGGCCACAAATACCGCTTGGCCCACCTCTGCAGCACCAGCCCTATCAGACCTGGGCAAACACTTGAGGCACCGCATGTCTCCCCACTTAAGATCCTCGATAGTGCCGCTTCCAAACGGGGTTTTGAAATGCTTGCTGTTGTACATCAGGATTTCGAATCGTCCACTCTGGGTACCGGAATCGAGCTCTTGGAACGGTTTGCCTCTTGAACCATTCACGAAACATTTTTTTACAACACTGAATACCAGCGGCTCCCTCGCTTGCATTAGGCGGGGATTGACCTTACCTTTTGCATGTCTGATCGGTAGCTGTTGAACATTTGGCCACCGAGTAAGCACGCTGAAGCGGAGGTTCTGGATCATGCGCGCCAGACCGAATCCAGGAGTAACGGTTGCGACCAACCGTTACTCGGGTGCCCAGCCCGGCACCCAATTTCGTGTAGCGGCACCCCCGATGCGGCTATATACCTATGTTGTGCGGCCTCTTAACTGTTTGGCCGCGTATTTTGAGAGTCCCGGACAGCTAAGGGATTCTCTCCCCGGCCGGTGCCTTATTGGGCGCTTGCGAGGAGTCAATAATCATGCATCTAGCCTGGCTCATGTGGTTGGCAGCAATCATGCCGCCCCATTTATCCAACCAGACCTGTCTAGCTACCACGGTATACCTTGAAGCACGTGGCCAACCGGTACTCGGGCAAAAAGCCGTTGCTGAGGTCGCCATGCGGCGGCGGGCTTCCGGACTATGGGGCAATAACGTTTGTTCAGTGGTCAATGCCCCCAAACAATTCGCCCCCACCCTGGTTCCACCCAGCACGCCTCTTAATAACCTGGTTGCCTGGAAACGAGCCTGGAACATTGCTGGGGAAACTTTGGCTAACTGGAGTCTGCCGAGAAGTGAACGTACTTACGTCGTTCCTGGAGCCAATAGTTTTTATGCCACGTCTATCGCCCCACCCCGCTGGGCACAGAACGAAGCCCCTCTGGCAGTTATTGGCAGTCACCGCTTCTACGCGGTGAACTGATTCTGTCGATACTGTCGGCTACTCCCTTCGCTGAGCCATGCGGTAGGCTTATGTACGGAGCAGAGCGGCGATTTCAACCGTATACCTCGAAAATCTGTGGCGAGCAGTGCGAGTGCAAGGCGGCAATCGAGTCGGGCAACAGGGCTTCGAGGTGCCTGACTATCGCCAGCGTGGGTAGATCCGGCCGGCGCGGATAACCACAGCATCTCCGCGGCGGAGCTGGGGTTGCTGACGCTGAATCAGGCTGGTGATTCGCCCATCGCTCATGCGCATCACGATGCGCCAGGCCGGTACCTGCCTACCATTCCGCTTACCCATAGCATTGCCTACCGCGCCTCCGGCAACAGCTCCGACAATAGTCGCGGCGCTGCGTCCCCGACCGTGACCGACCGTGTTGCCAAGTGCTCCACCGATAATTGCTCCCAGCAAGGTTCCGACAGTCGAATCGTTACGCTCGATATAGACCTGCTCAACCTGCATCACCACCCCACAATTCTCACAAATCTGCTTGCTTGCCGAATAGGACTGTCCGTAGCCTCGGGCATACCCATCACGGTAGGGCTGCTGAGCACAAGCGGCTATACCCAAGCTCAGGGCCACTACCCCGACATACATCGAATGTTTGATCACGTTCATCGGCTACCACCTCAGTTTGGTGTTGACAGCCTGATTCCAGCACACTCACCTGAACGTAGCACGAAGCGCAACACGATCCGGCCTGAGTAGAATCATCAGTCGACACCAGCCACACCTTGTTGACTCGCACTGCCATCTTGAGGCCGCGTTTACGATGTCAACGGCTGCGGTCAGCACACATACCCAGGATCGGCACTGCGATCGCCCGCCTGGGGGTGATCAGCCAGGAACCATTGGTGTAGGCAATAGGCCACCCACGTCGATGTAAAAAAACGCTTACCAACCGGATAAAGCATGCTCAAGCAATTAATTCTTGATAAATAGTTGCGCACTGTACTATTATTTGCCGCCATGAACGTTCCCCTGCCACCGGCACAAGATCACTTTTCCTCACTGGACACGGGACTACAACGCCTACGTCAGCACATCCCCGACCTGCCCATCGACGACATTCGCCTGGCGCGGATACTGCTTGAGCTGGGCCGACTGCTCAGCGCCCGCCTGGATGCAGCACTGGCAACCTACCGACTGAACGAAATGGAATTTCGAACCCTGGCCATGATTTATGCCAACGATGACCGAACGGTACATCCCAGCGAACTGTGCACGATCACCAGCCAGACCCGGGGAAACATGACCCGAACTTGTGATGCCCTGGTTCGCTGTGGCCTGCTCTCCCGGGAACCCGATCCCCACGATCGGCGCCGCATCCAACTGCACATAACCGCTGCGGGACGCACCTACGTACACCAGGTTCTCCCGGTCATCTATCCCATCCTAAAGCCTCTGGCCGAGCATATACCGGTTGGCGATCGGGTTGGACTCGAAACCCAACTCCGCAAAATCGCCAACAGTCTGCAACACCTGTCCACGCACGAGCAATCATGATGAGAATCCTCCCCATCACCACCGCAGCTCTGGTTCTACTTCTGGCTGGCTGTGCCGGACTGCCACCGCATGCCCATGCTCCCAAGCTTCGGCAGAATGCCCCACTGGCAGGAATACCGGTGTCCACTCACGCCCACTGGCCCGCCGCGAACTGGTGGAAACAGTTCCATGATCCACAACTGGATCGTCTGATCAACGAGGCCCTGCAACGTTCACCCACCATGGCTGCGACCTCGGCACGGGTACAGGCCGCACTGGCTGCGGCCCGGGCCATCGGTGCGGCACTCGGGCCCCAGATGGGTGCCAGCATGCAGATGGCCCGTCAACGTCTATCCAATAACGGACTGATTCCGCCACAACTGCTTGGTTTCAACTGGTACAACCAGACGGATATCGGCGCCCAGTTACGCTACGAATTTGACTTTTGGGGTAAACAACACGCCAGCATTGCTGCGGCGATGGACCAGGCCCAGGCGACTGCCGCCGAACACATGGCCGCCAGTATGCTGCTTAGCAGTAGTGTGGCCGAAACCTATTTTGGCTGGCAGGCCGACCAGGCCCGTCTGCATGATCTATTACAAGTGGTCAAGACCCAGCGGGCAATCGTGTCCATCGCTCATGCCCGGGTCCAGCAGGGTCTGGAGCCGAATGACCGCTTGTACCAGGCCCGCACACAGCTGGCCGGACTCAAGGTTCAACTGGCCGGACTGCGCGGCCTGGCCGCCATCCAGAAAGCGGCCCTGGCGGGTCTGATCGGTGTAGCTCCCGCACAACTCAAATCACTGGCAGCCAAACCTCTACCCCATACCCACACCGCACTCCCTGCCGACGCGCATCTTAATCTCATCGCCCGGCGCGCTGATATCACGGCCTTACGCTGGCAGGTCGAAGCAGCCAGTGAAAACCTCAAGGTAGCCCAGGCCGATTTCTATCCGAACTTCAGCCTGAACGCGCTGGCCGGTTTTTCGAGCATCAAGACCAGCAAGATTCTTGACCTCGGCAGCCGGGTTTTCAATATTGCACCGGCTATCCAGTTACCCATTTTTGATAGCGGCCTGCTCAGGGCCCGGTTCGGCTATTCCCAGGCGCAACTGGATGCCGCCGCGGCGGCCTACAATCAAGCGGTAATCAATGCTGCCCGGCAGGTGGCTACCGCCGTCCTGGACCTACATCGCTTATATGCGCAGCAGCAGGCCCAGCAGGTCGCCATGCAGGCTAGCAAGGCCCTGGTTCACAACGCCCGATTACGCTTTCGACAAGGACTGACCGACCGCCAACCCTTGCTGCAGGCAACCATCATCTGGCTGCAGCAACGTGATGCCGATACCGTACTGCAGGGTCAAACCCTAGCCGCCCACATCACCCTGATCAGGGCTCTTGGCGGTGGGGCCCATCCCGCTCAGCCATCCCCCTCATCCATGCCTTTAAAGGATTCGAAGTCATGAGCGAACCGCTCGCAACGCCAGAAATGCCCGCAGCCCCTGTCAGCAAGCGTAAACGCCGTCACCTCCTGATCGGGCTAGCAAGTATCTTTATATTGGCTGGCCTGGCTTGGTGGATCATGTGGCATTTTGTGTGGTCCACTCGGATCACGACTGATGATGCTTATGTGCGTGGCAATCAGGTGGTCGTCGCCTCCGCCGTACCCGGTACGGTTGTCGCGGTACTAGCTGGCGACACCGATCGGGTCATTACTGGCCAGCCGCTGGTTCGGCTCGAACAAACCGATGCCAGGCTGAACCTGGCCGGAGCCAGGCATGCCCTGGATCGGGCCGTGCGGGCCGTCGCTGCGCAATTCGCTGAGGCGCAACGCGCCGCAGCCGAGGTTAAGGCACGCCGCGCCACCCTGGCCCAGGTCAAAGATACGCTGCAGCGCAATCTACCTCTGCTGAAAGAAAAAGCGGTCGCATCCCTGCAGATTGCCCAGATGCGCAATGCACTGCGCAGTAGCCGTGCCGCCCTGCAAGCAGCCTTGCGTCAAGCCAGCGCGGCGCAAGCCCTGATTGGCGGCACCGATATCGCCCACAACCCAGCTGTACTGTCGGCCCGAGATGTCTTTCGCGCTGCCTGGGTTGCCCTACATCGCGACACCATTCTGGCCCCGGTGAGCGGCTACGTAGCATTACGTACGGTGCAGGTAGGTGCTCGGGTTCAGCCCGGACAACCGTTAATGCAGATCATCCCGCTGGGCAATCTCTGGGTCGTTGCCAACTTCAAGGAAACCAAGCTCGCCAAGGTACGCATTGGCCAGCCAACTACGATAACCAGTGATCTCTATGGCAGCGACATCGTCTATCACGGCAAGGTGCTCGGCCTGGGAGCCGGCACCGGATCGACCTTTGCACTCCTGCCACCCCAGAATGCCACCGGCAACTGGATCAAGGTTGTGCAACGCTTGCCGGTGCGTATTTCGATCAATCCTCAGGATCTCGCCCGACACCCCCTGAGGGTCGGTCTGTCGATGAATGTCAAGGTGATGATCAGCGATCAGAAGGGTCTGATGCTGGCGCAGCAGCCTCGCAAAAAACCGCTCGCGGTTACCGCCGCCTACCAGCATGAACTGGCGGGAGCCGATACGGCAGCCAACCACATCATCGCTGCTGCCGTTGCAGCAGCCCGTCGCACAGGTCACGGCAGCCGACGGTGAATGCTCGCATGACGGCAAGCCCTAACGAGCATGGCACGCCTATGCAAGGCACAGTTCTGATCTTGCTGACGGCGGCGATCGCTTTTGCCACGTTCATGGAGGTGCTCGATCTAACCATCGTCAACGTGTCGGTACCGGCCATCGCCGGCAATCTCGGGGTAAGCCCCGAGGAAGGTACCTGGGCGATCAGTTCGTATGCATTAGCCAGCGCGATCATGCAGCCACTGACCGGCTGGATTGCCCGACGCTTTGGCGAGGTTCGTACCTTTACCACTTCGATACTGCTGTTCGTAGTGTTCTCAGCTTTATGTGGACTGTCTACGAGCATGCCCATGCTGGTGATTTTTCGTCTCATGCAAGGCCTGGTATCCGGACCGATGGTGCCTCTTTCGCTAACTCTCCTGTTCAGTATTTACCCACGGGACAAACAGGGCGTAGCGCTGGGAATCTGGGCAATGACGGTCGTCATGGCCCCTATCTTCGGCCCGGTACTTGGTGGCTATATCACTGATAACCTGCACTGGTCGTGGATCTTCCTGATCAATATCCCGGTCGGACTAATGGCCGGCCTAGTCACCATCGCACTGATGCGGGGTCGTGAGTCGAAGACCTTCAAGGTGCCGATTGATGTGGTCGGCCTGGTGCTGCTGGCCCTGGGCGTGGGTTCGCTGCAGTTTATGCTCGACAACGGCTATAACAAGGACTGGTTCGCTTCACCGATAATCGTGATTCTCGGTATTACGGCGCTGGTTTGCCTCAGTTTTCTCATTCTCTGGGAACTCACCGACCGCCATCCGGTGATCGACCTACGGATGTTCAAGCACCGCAATTTTACCACCGGAGTGCTGGCCTTGACGGTAGGCATGTTCTGCTTCTTTGGTATCAATGTCATCTACCCACTGTGGTTGCAAACCACAATTGGCTATACCGCCGAATGGGCCGGGCTAGCTACGGCACCCGTAGGCATCCTGGCATTTATCGTTGCTCCCTTTGTAGGGCGCAATTTGCACCGTATGGATCTCCGCGTCGCGGTTACTTTCGCCTTTGTAATCTTCGCCTGGACCACCTTCTGGTTCGCCGGCTTCAATACTGAAACTTCGTTCTGGCAACTGGTCGTTCCACGCCTGATTCAGGGCATCGCTATTGCCTTCTTTTTCATCCCCCTCAACCAGATCATTATCGCTGGCTTACGCCCCGATCAGATTGCTTCAGCCTCGGGGCTGTCTAATTTCTTCCGGACCCTGGCTTCCAGTGTTTCGACAGCCGTCACGGTCACTCTCTGGCAACATCGAGGCACGTATCACCAGGCGCTGCTGGCTGAGCATGTGAATCTGGGCAATTCCGGGGCAGTAAGCTTCATCGATCGAATGAATGCCCTGGGACTGCACGGACTTCCAGGCTTCAACCTAATCGATTTGATCATCAAAAAAGATGCTTATACCCTGGCTGTGAATGATGTTTTCTGGCTGTTCGGCTGGCTGTTCATTCTTGCTATTCCGGTGATGTGGCTGAGCAAACCACCGTTCACCAGTGGCGATGGGCCGCCACCCATACACTGAGGGGAACCTGAATTTTGTCAGCGCTCTCACAACAACATGCTGAGCGCCTTGCCAACGGCGGCAAAAGCAAAAGAACTGGTGACATACAGTGCCGCACCCAGTCCGTCCCCCGCCACCGTCGATACCGGCTCCATCGACAGATGTCGAGCGGCGACTAGAGACCCACCCCTCGGCTTGAGGATAGGGTCCATTTTCCAGGGATCTTACGGTACCGACTCCCCGGGCATTGATCCGCCGGTGTGCGCCTACCAGGCGCGCCCGTATTGGCGTGGTGGCTCAATCCGGACCCCAAGTTCGTGTGCAGCGCGGCGTGGAAAATATGGGTCCCGGAGTAGCTCACGCCCCAGCAGCACCACGTCGGCCGAACCCTTGGCGAGTATCGACTCCGCCTGCTGCGGATCCGTGATCAGGCCCACTGCACCGGTAGCAATGTGGGCTTCATTACGAATCCGGTGCGCGAACGGCACCTGGTAACCCGGCCCAAGTGCAATCCGTTGCTGCGGTACCAGCCCACCCGAAGACACATCAATCAGGTCGACGCCGAGCGGCTTGAGCGCCTTGGCAAATTCGATACTTTGTTCGATGTCCCAACCGCCCTCCGCCCAGTCACTGGCTGACAGGCGTACCCACAGGGGTTTGTGATCCGGCCAGACCGCACGTACCGCCTCGACCACACGCAGGGGAAAACGCATGCGCCCTGGCAGGGATCCACCGTACTCATCCGTACGCCGGTTACTGAGAGGTGACAGAAACGAGTGCAGTAGATAACCGTGGGCGGCATGCAGCTCAACCAGTCCGAAACCGGCCACATCCGCACGCCGGGCCGCCTGCACAAACGCCTCGACCAGAGCATCGATAGCTGTTGTAGCAAGTTCCTCGGGTGTGGGATAGCCGCTGTCGTAAGCCAAAGCACTGGGGGCTACAGGTTGCCAACCACCCACTTCACGCGGCAAACACGTCCCATCCAGCCAGGGTAACTGGGTACTGGCTTTGCGGCCGGCATGCGCCAACTGGATCGCTGGGATAGCCCCTTGGGCAGCAACCAACGCCACAATAGGCGCCCAGGCCTCGGCTTGTGTATCGGTCCAAAGCCCGGTATCCCCCGCAGAAATGCGACCTCGGGGGGTAACGGCCGTAGCTTCGGCAATCACTACCGCAGCCCCACCCACCGCACGACTGCCTAGATGGACCAGGTGCCAGTCTCCGGGTATGCCGTCATGGGCGGAATACTGGCACATGGGAGACACGACGATACGGTTGCGAAAATGCAAGCCGCGCTGCTTCAGAGAGGTGAACAGGTCCATGCAGCATTCCTTCGAAAAAGTCGCTCAACGCAAGTCGTCATATATGGTGCCGTACCCTGCACACTCAAGGGCGCAAGCCGCCATCCCGCACGCCAGCACAAGCAACCATAGGATTGCACGGGCGTTTCGACTATTGACCACGAGTGTTTTACGCTACAGGCTGTAGCTTGTGCAGGTGCCCTCCGGCACATGCCGGGAGAAATGCCATGTCCGAACATCCCGTTGCCCTGATCACCGGCCCCACCAGCGGTATCGGTCTGCACTTGGCGGAACTGCTGGCTCAGGACGGCTACGATCTGGTTCTGGTCGCCCGTAATGCTGAGGTTCTGTCCCAACTCGCCCACGACTGGGCGCACCAATATGACATTCGGATACGTCCTATTGCTATCGACCTGTCCCGAGCCGGCGCAGTGGAAACCGTGGTCACCACGGTGCGCGAACACGGTCTGCATCTCAATGTGCTCGTCAACAATGCCGGGGTGGGGGTCTATGGTTTGTTCGCCGAGACGACTCTGGAACACGAACGGGACCTGCTGCACCTGAATGTGCTGGCACTCACGGAGCTGACCAAGTCTTTTCTACCGGATCTGCGTGAAAGCAAGGGCTATATTCTCAATGTTGCCTCGACCGCAGCCTTCGAGCCCGGGCCTTATATGGCGGTCTACTATGCGAGCAAGGCCTACGTGCTGTCCTTCAGCGAGGCCCTTGCCGAAGAGCTGGCTCCCGAGGGCATACACGTTACCGCATTATGTCCAGGCCTAACCCGATCAGGCTTCCAACATGCCGCCAATATGGAGCGTTCCGGGCTGCTGCGTTTACCCGAAATGGATGCACGCGAGGTAGCCGCAGCCGGCTACCGGGCCATGCGCAAGGATAAGCGGGTCGCCATTCCAGGCATTTTCAACCGTTTGCTCGTAATCAGCGTACGCTTCACCCCACGCCGCTGGGTTGCCCACCTAGTCGCGTGGCTAAGTCGGCCGAAGCAAAATACCTGAGCGGGTGAGTGGCTCACGATCATCAACCGCCTGCTCCAGTCAGAACTTTCTGTCGTTCCTTACTGAAGCCCATCCTGTTCAACCGTGGCTCATCTCGGGGCTTACCGGTGGCGGTATGCTATAAGTTCACAATGTACCTAAGCCGAGGTCCGATCATGAACCGCAAATCCATACTACTGCTTGTTTTCGTTTCGGCCATGCTGATCAGTGCCACGACTCTGGCAGGCAATGTCATGCTCCGCCATGGGGCCTATTGGGTACGTTGCAGTGACTGCGGCAAAGTCGTGCGGGTTGATGTCATCCAGACCCGTAGCGCCGATCACAAGGTCGCCGGCACCATCATTGGTGGAGTACTCGGTGGTCTGCTTGGTCGGCAGGTCGGTGGTGGCCGAGGTAAGACCCTGGCTACTATTGCTGGGGCCATCGGAGGCGGCTATGCCGGCAACCGTATTGGCCGCTCACGGGAAAATCTCAACTACGAAATCCGGGTCCGCATGGCCAATGGTGAAATTCTTAGAATTCAGGCCAAGAACGCCGGTAACGTACGTTGGGGCGACATTGTCCGCGTGGATAACAAGGGCGTCATTCATTACGTTGGGCACTTCTGATCGCCTATCGCCGGGTGCAGCCTATCGACCTCATGGTTTCGCTCAAGCCGGGACTGCACGGGTCTTGAATCAGGACTTGGCAGAACGATCCAGCCAGACTCCCAGGCCTTGGGCGTTCAGCTCGATATCCATGGCCAGCAGGGGGTCGATCCGGGCCTCGCTCAAAGTGCATCCGTGGGCTCTGAGGCGTTCCAGGAAATAGCGGTGAAGCTCAGCACATAAGCGTTGGTGCCGCTGCGGTGCCGCTCGCAGTTCAAGGGCCAGGCGGGCGAGATCCCTGATTTGTCGCAGCAGTTCCGAGGCTACCCGCGGCA
>CAYOLM010000032.1:0-10576 GCA_964404785.1 uncultured Mizugakiibacter sp. | reverse complement strand
AGCAGGGTACGCCATCTTTTTTTCCCGTCCGTACACCAGAAATGAGCTTAGCTCCACTTCCATCCATGCCTTGAAATCGTACCTGGGTACGGAATTATGATCCGGGTATTGGCGTATGAGATGGGACATGGTCGTGCTAAACAAGGATCTGCTTATAAGTGGCGAAACCCCCAATGAAGGCAGGTTGTTAGGTGGTAAGGGCCTGCCTCACACGAGAAAACCACGCTTATGGATGCTGGTTGGAACGCTGCTGCTGGGTGTGGCTGGGCTAGTTGCGCAAGTGCAGGCACAGAACCTGGCCGTCCCTTCGCTGTCCCTTCGTGCTGCCTTGCGAATGGCCCTTGCGCGGAACGCCAACGTCAAGGCCGCAATCAATGCCTTACAAGCTGCAGAGGCAGCGCGAAAGGCTGCGGTCGGCAGGCTCTATCCACAACTCAGCGCGAAGGTCTGGTACGACTATTTCCCGACCCAACGAGCATTGCTTTTGCCAGGGCATATGGATGTACCAACTCTCGCCCAGATAAGTGCTGCAACGCCGCAGCAAACAACGCAAAACATGCTGAATTTCCAAGATTTTCAATTTCAGGATCGGGTTCTGAATATTGGTCTTGGGTTGAACTATGCAATCTATGCCGGCGGGCGGATAGATGCCGCGATCGCTGCAGCACGATCCGAAGCGCAGGCCAGGGATTTCAGGGTAGGTGCTGTTCGCCAGCAACTCATCTATGCGGTGACCCAGTCCTACCTTGGAATGGAAGTAGCAAACCGCACCGAACAGGCTGTTCAGGGGTCGATCAGGCATTTGTCATCGGTAAAACGCAGTCTTGAGAATTTTGTCAAGGTCGGTGCGAAACCGCGATTGGCGTTGTTGCGAGTCAAAACCAGGTTGGCGAACTTGCAGATGGAACTGGCTGATGTGCAGGCGGAACGCATCACCGTCGCAGGTAATCTGCGCCGCTTGTTGGATCTGAACCCATCGGGCCCACCATTGCAGTTAACCGACAACTTGGGCAGCAGTTCGCTGCTGCGAGGACCCGATCATGCGTTGCCTACAACCTTTCAGCAGGCACTCGACCGACGGCCCGATTACTTGGCTCTGCAGCAACAACGCGTAGCGCAGGAGGCTCGGTTGCGTGCCGCGCGCGGTGCGCGACTTCCCCGGGTTGATCTCTCTGCGCGCGCTTGGGAAGCGCATGGAAATAACACGGGTGGTCCAGTTTCAACATGGGAGCCGGATAGTCAGATCATGCTGTCCGTGTCGGTTCCCATCTTCACCGGCGGGATACTAAACGCCACGGTCAGCCGGCAACATGCACTGTTAGATCGGATTGATAACAAGCTTGAGGGTTTGAAGCAGAAAATTCGCCTCCAGGTAACACAGACCTATGCTGAATTACGGGCGGCCAAAACGAAAATCAACGCGGCCAAGTCCGGCGTACTGAGTGCCGATGAAGCGTTCCGGGTTGAACGGCAAAAGACTGCGCTGGGTGTAGGAACCACCACGGATCTGCTCGATGCGCAGGCCGCTGATCTTGTCGCGCAGACTTCCTATTTGCAAGCTCTCTCCGGTTATCAGATCGCTGCTACCAAAGTTCAATTGGTAACCGGAGTTTTGTCCATTTCCCACTCAGACTCGGCTCGAGCAAGCTATTAAAAGGAGCGCCTCCAATGCATGAGTTCATAGTCCGCACGGCTACTCTTTTTACGCAGCACCATCTCTGGTTAATATTTGGTGGCCTACTCGTCATAGCAACCATCGGCAGTTGGTGGCTGGGGCGCACCGAACGCAGCTGGCGCGGCCGATTGGCTGCACCGCTCAACTGGTACAGCCGTAAGCGTAGCGTACGCCGGTTGACATTCAATATATTGGGGGTAGCGCTCATCTTATGGGGAGTGCAAATGTTCACGCTCTGGGTATCCCCAGCATTGCGCCCCAGCCAATTGTTCACATCACCTCTGCTGGGCTCCCAGCCCGTGAAGGTGACGCAGGCAAAGATCGGGGCGCTGGATGAACTGGCAACCTACACAGGAACTGTCAGGCCGTGGCAGGACGATATCGTTTATGCCCGTGTTGGTGGATGGCTAACCAAGCTGAACGTTTATCCGGGTGATGTGGTGCACAAGAACGAGATATTGGCCACGCTAGACCTGTCCAGCCTATTGCCGGCACTGGATAAGGCCAAAGCCCAGGCATTGTACTGGCAAGCTGAGTTCAAACGTGATCATAGCCTGTACAAGGATGGTGCCATCAGCGCATCCCACTTTGATGTGACGAGAATGCACTATCAGACAGCTCAAGCGGTGCTTAAGCATGCGGAAACGGATGTGAGCTACGCAATCTTGCGTTCACCCATCAACGGAATTGTTGCAAAGCGCCATGTGTATCCGGGTGTATACGTGCATAAAGGCGAAATGCTCGTAAAGATCGATGATCTACACAAGGTGCGAATCCAGTTTGATGTGGGGGAAAGTGATCTGCAATGGATCCACCCTGGCGATCGGTTGTATCTGCGATTTCCACAGATGAGCGGTGCATTGCTAAAAAAGTTATATCCAAAGAACTTTACATATGAGCCGGGAGGCACAAGGGTCGTTTTGCAGACCCGGGTGGTAGCCGTCTTCCCACGAGAGAACCTACAAACGCGTACTGGCAAGGTCGAGGTCAGGATCGAAAATCCGAAGTTGCTGCTCCGCTCTAATAGTTATGTCGTAGGAGACCTTGTCCGTCACCATGTCAGCAAGGGGATTCTGATCCCGACAGCTGCCCTCACGACTGAGCCGGATGGCCAGCAGGTGGTATTCGTGGCGCCGCAATTCTCAAGCGAAGGCCCGGTACAAAAACGTAATGTTGTCGTGGGTGTTCGAGGTCCGAACAGAATGCAGATTCTCAAAGGTATTAAGCCTGGGGAGTTTGTCGTCACACTGGGTAACCGGATGCTGACCAACGGACAGATGGTGATCGAGCTCAATCGAGGAGGCGGTGAATGAGCGAGCAGCACCCGAGCGGGAAAAGTACACGGCGCTTTAGCTTGCCGCGTTTCGCCATGAGCCACCCACACGCCACAATTGTCGCAGCGCTGATCATGGTCATCGCTGGAGTCTATGCTTACATTTCTATTCCAGTACGCATGATCCCCAAGATTCCCAGCCCGAACATCGGTGTGGTAACGCATTTTCCAGGCATGTCAGCCCAAGATATGCAACGCTACATTACCAAACCACTTGAAAAACGAATACAGATCGTAGGTGGTGTGAATTACGTCCTGGGCACGTCGCAAGCCGGATACTCCAAGATCGTGGTGTACTTCAAGCAGGGCGTGGATCGTACTGCCAAATGGCAGCAGATGCAGTCGCTGCTCAATGTAATAAGCAACGAACTGCCCAAGGCAGGGCCGAACACAACGAAGCCACGACTGGTACATGTCAATGTACAAAACGGGCCTATTTTGGATTTTGCCATTACCCGCAAAGGGACCACGCGTACGGCATTAAAGTCTCTGCTCGATAACGTTGTACTGACCCAATTCCAATTGCAGCCAGGAGTTTTGTCGGCCAGTACCTTCGGCGGGCCCACGCGACAAATCGTGATCGATGTCAACCGTGACAAGCTTGCCGCCTACGGGATTAGTATTCTCAAGATCAGGAGAATGATTGATCAAACGGATATTGATCATGGGGGTGGTCCGCTTATTCATGGGAATAGTCGAATTGACGTAGAGGTCAACAACGAGTTCACTGAACCGACTGTTTTGAAACGTCTGAATGACATGCCTATTGGGTATCAAAGTAGCAAAATCATTTATCTGCGTGATGTCGCCACCGTAAAGGATAGTCATGCTCCGGTCTACGGCGATTTTTATTACAACGGCAAGCCGGCCATCATGTTGTCAATTCAGGCCCAGCCGAAAGGGAATTTTCTGAAGATATCGCAGGATGCCAAGAACCTGGCAAAACAACTGGAGCGACAATACCCAGGATTAAGTGTTAAAATAGCTTTTGATAAGGCATTTTATATTCACCTGAACGATGCTAACGCGATAAGTGAATTTATTAAGGCGGTCGTTCTTGCAAGCTTGGTGATCCTGTTATTCCTTGGCGAGTTGGGAGGAACAGTTATTGCCGCAGCAGTATTACCATCGGCAGTTGCCTTTGGTTTTTTTCTGGTATACATCCTTGGTGTACAACGTGATTTTGGGATCATGTTGGGGTTGGTCTTCGTGGTCGGTAAATTGCTTGATGATTCTATCGTCGTTGTAGAAGTTGTACGACGACATATTGAACGCGGCGTACACCCTAGAGTGGCAGCGGTTATGGGTGCCGAGCAGGTTCAGAATGCTATTCTTGCTGCAACGCTGACTTTTATTGTGATGCTCTATCCCTTGACAAGGTTATCGGGTGCAATGGGTGCTGGTTTTTACAGTATGACCATTCCCATGATTACCTCGGTTATTGGGTCGTATTTCCTCGCTATGACGGTCACACCATTACTCGCCTCGGTATTGTTCAAACCCAAGCCCGGTGCGATTGTCGAGGAGGGGGAGATTTCGCTCGAAGAGGAAATGAAGATGGAGGCTAACTCACCATCTGGTTGGTTGGGCCGTATCATTGACCGGCTATTTCTGCGGTATTTCCATGCATTCGAGCGCTGGTTCATGCGTGCTGTGGCGTGGTCCTTGCATTATCGCTGGATTGTTGGCGCGGGTATCGTGGGCTCAGTGATGATGGCGCTCACATTGTTCAACCAACTCGGTGTGGAGCAGATGCCACTGACCGATACCTCGCTGATCCTAGGTTATGTACGTGCAGAACCTGGTACCAGTGCAAAACGTATGGCAGGCATCGTCAAGAAGATAGAACAGATTGCCATGCAACAGAAAAATGTTAAGAACGTTTCGGCCATTACGGGTCGATCGCCAGTATGGGGCCAGTATTTCACAGGCTATGGCGTCAATGAAGTCAATGAGGCTCGTCTGATCATCAATCTCACGATCGCGCGTGAGCAGCGCAAGGAAACGCTGTGGCAAATACAGAAAACAATACGTAGGAAGGCCAAGGCCGAAATCCCGGACCTCAATGTCTTATTCTTGCAGCCACTTAATCCGACGCCGGTGGCGGCCGCGCGGGCTCCCGTCGAAGTGTTGGTTAAAGGGACCAACATGAAGCAGGTTTATGACTATGGCAGGCAGGTCCTGAATATTGCTCATACCCAGGCCCAAGGATTGCATAATCCTTACCTGGATACGGTATATGGCGTTCCACAATTAGAAGTGGATGTTGACGAAGCGCGTGCTGCGGCAATGGGGCTGACCGTTCAGAACATTGTTAGTCAGATTTACTACGCCATCAATGGTGGCCAGACTGGCAAATTTTTCAATCCAAAACCCATGTACTACCATAGTCGTATTCTTATTCGTTACCAGAAGAACCAGCGCGAGTCACTACAGGACCTTAGAGAGCTGAAAATTTCAGCTCCTAATGGAGATTCTGTTACTCTAAGTTCTGTCGCGAAGATCCGTAATGCCCTGGGTTTCAATACCATACATACCTACAATACCTTGTATGCGGCAAGCGTTCTTGGCTATTACCAGGAGCTGGGCCTCAAGGAGACCACGATGAATCTCCTGGTGCCCGCCAAAATGCAATTGTCGATGCCCAAAGGTTATTCCGTGGGTCCCGCCGGCCTAATGGGTACGATGCTTGAAGCATTCAATCAGATCAATTCAGGGTTAAAAGTTGCCTTGATTGCAGTGTTCTTCCTTCTGGTAGTCCAATTCCGTTCGTTCAGTACCGCAGTAGTACTGATGCTTGCGATACCCCTCGAGGGACTTGGGAGTATTGGATTGTTATGGTTGCGTGGCATGAATTGGTCTCCCCCCGTGCTGTGGGGAATGGTGATACTCGCAGGCATCGTGTTATCAAACTCGATACTGATAGTCGACCTCATACTACACTTCCGTCGCCGTGGCGCCGATCGGGATCATGCAATCATTGCGGCGAGTACTCAACGTTTGCGCCCCGTGCTGATGACAGCCATTGCCGCGGGTATCGCCATGGTTCCCATTGCAATCTGGCCACCTCCGGCAACGGAGCAATTCAGGGAAATTGCTACAGGCATTATTGGTGGGCTTATCACTTCGACCATGATGACCTTAATCGCTATCCCTGTTGCTTATTCGTTCATGGACGATTTCGTTACTTTGGTAAGACGTTTTTACATGGATGAAAAGTGGCTCCCATGGAAACAGTCGATATGACTTCTGGAGCGCTCCCGATCTTCAGTTTCAAGGATGAAATAAAGATCTTTCTTGGTGCTGGTTTACTTAAGGATACGATGATGAAATTCCTTTCTCAAAATAACAGTCGGTTTATGACCTCACTGGTTTTCATAGTGGTAGCAGGTTTCTTTATGAGCTCTGCTTACGCTAGCGCACCTGGGCTGGTCAAAGTTACTTCCCACAACAGTTTTGGAACGACGGTAAGCAAATTGGAGAGCGCGGTAAGCCAAAATGGCTTGGTTATCCTCAAGAAGTTTAATCTACAGAATATGCTGAATATGGTGGGTGTGCATGCCCAGAAGGGTATGACGTTTGAGATATTCCATCCACGATTTGGAAAAACTATCTATAGCAACAATCCAGTCGGATTCCTGGCTGTCCCGTTGCGTGTGCTAGTGCTGCAACAGGGAAACAACGTGAACATTTATTACCAGAAACCATCGGTCGTACTGAATCCATTTGGTTTATCTTCGCTGGCCAACCAGCTGGACCCGCTTATCGCGAATATCGCCAGCGAAGCTGCGAAATAGGTAAGTGTTTATCGCCAGGGATTGGCTTTGACCCGACTGGTCTCTGGCGGTTGAATAACGGCTTATTCTCATTGCATGCCTTGTCTGATAGATGGGTTGCAATGGCGATGGATACGGGGGCTCGAATGTCGCTTCAATGGTGTGTATAACCGCATGAATTTCAAGTCCTGCTATCCTGTTTATTGCTTGTAAAAACGAATGCGCTCGACTACGTCCTTAATCAAAATGACCAAGCGCCGCTTCTGGTACCGGTTGGGCCCTCTAGGGTGTGCCTTGTTATCCGGCGTAGCCGGATTGCTGTACCAGGTGCTGTGGAATCGCCAGCTTCTGCTATTGTTCGGTTCGACCAGTGCCGCAGCGGCATCCGTAGTCGCGGCGTTTATGGCCGGAATGAGCATCGGCGCCTGGGCCATATCCCATCACCCGGTCAGGCGCGACTGGTCACCAATGCGGCTTTATGCCGTTTTGGAACTGGGCATTGCTGTCTACGCACTGGCTTTCCACCCGTTGTTGACCGATTTGCAGACGGTGTATCCGGCCTTGTGGGATGCCGCACTCGGCCATCCGGTGCTGTTGAATCTCATGCGCTTGGGCCTTGGCTTCGTCATGTTGGTGCTGCCGACTACGGCCATGGGGGCAACCGTGCCGCTGTTGGTAGAAGCGATGCACCGCGAGTTGCGTTATGCCGCGGTCTCAGTTGCTTGGATCTACGGAATCAATGCCGGAGGTGGCGCGGCAGGTGCGGCGCTGGCCGGGTTTCTGTTGCTTCCATCGCTTGGCATTGAATACACCTTGCTGATCGGGGTCGTGTTCAGCGTTACGGCTGCTGTAATCGGAGTACTGTCGGCCCGCCGTCAATACAAACCTCTACGCTCAACCAGTCCGGGATCGGATCGGCTAAGCAACGTGGCAACCGTGGTCGGTCGTCGTTCCAGCCGACGGGTGTTTATTGCACTGTTGATTGGAACGGGATTTGCAAATCTGGGCTATGAGGTGTTGTGGACAAGAATGCTTGTCCTGGTGACCGGATCTTCGACCTATGCCTTTTCGCTGATGCTGGCGCTGTATGTTGCCGGCCTCGCCATTGGGAGTTTGTGGTTAGCTAGAAAAATCGACAAACTGCGGGTACCGGCAGACGTGTTCAGCCATCTGCAAATTGGCGTCGGGATATTGGTGGTGACTGGTCTGTGGCTATTCGGGCGATTTCCCGATTGGCAATTGGGCCTTTATCAGACATGGGGAACCGGGTTCGATACGGCGTTGATGATCGATACGATTCTTGCCGCCGTGATCATTGTTCCACCCACAATTCTTCTCGGAGCGTCGTTTCCGATCGCGGCCAGAATTCTTCACACCGGAGTGGACCGCTCGGCCGGGACATCGATCACCCTTGCCGCATTGACTCTTGGAAATGTTGCAGGGGCCTTAGCGGCGGGCACTTTTCTGGTACCCTGGTTGGGTCTAGAAGGCGCCGTTCTTGCCTTGGTCGCGGTTACCCTTGTTTGTGGCTTTCTAGTCGTGTTCACCTCGTTCGGTTCGAAGGTGGGTCGCCGTCTTACCACCGTCGTAGGTATCGCGGTGATGGTGGTTGGAATCCCGGTAGTGCCGGACTGGAACCCACTGCTTCTTACCAGTGGGGTGTACGAGCGCGCGCCCGTCTATCTCGGGTTACTGGGTAACAGTGTGGCACTAGGGAACTTGCTCAAAACATATCGCCTTCGTTACTTCGGCCAGGGCAACCAGGCTGTGGTCTCGGTAATTCAGTTCCCTACACTAAAGAAAAGACCTCATCTTGCCCTGTCTATTGACGGCAAGGTTGATGCTTCGACTGGCAAGGATATGAGTACGCAAATTCTGTCCGCGCATCTGGGTATGTTTCTAAGGCGCAATATTCAGGATGTACTGGTGATTGGCCTGGCCAGTGGTGTCACGGTAGGCTCTGTGGAGCAATGGCCGGGTGTTCGCGATATTACAGTTGCTGAAATATCGCCCACGGTCGTACGCTCCGAGCGTCAGTTCACGCCTTACAATCATCAGGCCATGCAGGATCCGCGAGTTCACCTGGTTGTCGACGACGGGCGCCATTATCTGACCGTGACCCGACATCGCTTCCAGTTGGTCATATCCGAACCCTCCAATCCATGGTTGAGTGGCCCGGCGCGATTGTTCACGCGGGAGTTCTTCCAACAGGTTCGTGATCATCTTGCACCACGAGGCGTCTACGTACAGTGGCTCCCGCTGTACGGCTTGTCCACCCACTTGCTGAAGGCTGAAGTACGAACCTTCCTGTCGGTCTTTCCTAATGTTGCGATGTTGCGTGTATCGGCTGGCGACGTCTTACTGGTTGGCGCCGCCCAACCGCTGGTACCGGAAACCGACAAAACAATACCGGGCGGCGTGCGCACCGATATGAGGCGCGTTGGTTATGATCGCTGGCACCTGTTCGCTGATTTCTTGACGGGTGGGGAAGGCCTCCGCCAGTGGGCTGGCAAGGGCCGGATCAATACGGATAACAATGGCTTGCTTGAATTTGGTGCCCCCCGCTACCTGCTTGCGCAGACCCTGCAGGCTAACGTGGACAGTCTTGAGTCTGCACCATGGCGCAAGAGTCTGGAGCAATGGGCCCACGCGGCGCCTCTGCGCATCGCGGAAAGCTATTTCAGATCTGGAAAATTTAAGCGGGCGTTTTATCTGGCAACGAAGACCCTGCCGGGGGCACAAAAGTGGATGCTACTTGGAAATCTTGATGCCGAGAAAGGCAATTGGGTTTCGGCCAGGCTAATGTGGACGAAGGCCAATACCGCTGATGGTTGGTTGAAACTGGCACATCTTGCAAACAACGACGCACAACCCGAGAAAGGATTGCAGTTGCTTGAAAAGATAACCCCACAAAAGCAAAACCAGTACTATTTTTATACGCGTATGCTACTCCAGTGGCAGGTGGGGAATATCGCTGCAGCTGTAGCCAGCGCGAGACATATGCAACTGGTTATTCCACCGCAACATGGCTGGCAGGTACTCGCTTCGTACATGAAGGAAATGTTATTTCACAAGATTGGCACCAACCCGGGAGAATCAGCGACTAAAATACCGGGGCGCCATGCATTCGCGCGATCACTCGATAGTTTGCGGAGAGGGCTGGAGCGAGAAAACGGAGAGAAAATTTTGGACGCTTTGTTGCATCGGGTACGGGATCTACCACCTGGATTGCTCTCCGCAGGTGAATACAAACACCTTGAGAGCATGATTGGACGGCGTGTGTTGACACCTTTGTCAATATATAATCGGGGTGTGAGCCTCTTTTTCATGGGTCGTTATGGGGGCGCACGACTCACATTTGGTGAATATATGCAGTCGTTACCTGCTCACAGTGGCGCAACGTACGCTACTGTATTACTTAACCGTATTCATTTAATAAAAAATAGTAGTAAAGCTATGAATTAATAAGATCAGTGGATCTTTTCACGTAATACTATGGGACTGTAAATGATCAATTTTTTTTGGTAAGTGCGAAAATATTATGGCAACTTTTGAGATGATACGGTACATTAACAAATCCACGAGCTGGGATACCACTATCCAGATCCTACTTCAAGGAATCTATAGAATATAAATACATATAGATTTTTACTCACTTCCCGTTTAACTAGCTGGAGATTTTCATGCTATCTAAAAGTAAGTCATTATCTGTTCTATTATTTCTGTGCGGATTGATTGTCGCGTTACCAGCGAGTGCTCGGTTACCCCGCACCCTTATTCCAGAGGTCACCT
>CAYOLM010000031.1:0-10859 GCA_964404785.1 uncultured Mizugakiibacter sp. | reverse complement strand
ACGAAATCGCCAGCAGGTGGATCCCGGGTCTCCGCTACGCTACGCCCGGGATGACGAGACAAGGGCGCTGTGCTACGCCCGGGATGACAAAATAATTTGGTGACCATGCTGTAGCCCGGATGCAACGAAGTGGAATCCGGGACGTCTTGCTTTATCGACCTGACGCCGTAGCGACGGCATGTTCGCGGATGGCCGAGAAGTGGATATCCGGAGAGCGCTCCTGGGCCAGCTGCAGATTCACTCTGGAGGGGGCCAGGTACACCAGTTCGGCGGCAGCATCCAGGGCCAGATAGGGGGCATACTTCTCGCGGAACGCTTGCAGCGTGTCTTCGTTGTCGCAGTGAATCCAGCGGGTGGTAATCACGCCGACGTTCTCGAAGCTTGCCTCGACGCCGTATTCGTCCCGCAGACGATAGGCGACCACGTCGAACTGCAGTACGCCCACGGCACCTAGAATCAGGTCGTTGGACATCAGTGGCCGGAAGAATTGCGTAGCCCCCTCCTCAGAAAGCTGCGCCAGGCCTTTCTGTAGGGCCTTCATTTTCAGAGGGTCGCGTAGACGGGCCCGACGAAACAGTTCCGGGGCAAAGTTGGGAATACCGGTGAAGCCAAGTGCTTCGCCGGTCGTGAAGGTGTCACCGATGGCGATCGTGCCATGGTTGTGCAAACCGATCACATCACCCGGGTAGGCTAGCTCGACATGATCACGATCTGCGGCCATGAAGGTGAGTGCATTGGCGATGCGTAGCTCTTTGCCAGTACGAACCTGCCGTATTTTCATGCCGGAGGTATAGCGGCCGGAACACACCCTGAGAAATGCCACGCGATCACGATGCTGCGGATCCATATTGGCCTGGATCTTGAAGACGAAGCCACTGAAAGCGGCCTCTGTAGGGCTTACTTCGCGGCTGGTGGTGGGGCGAGGTTGCGGCGGCGGGGCGTGTTCGATGAAGAAATCCAGCAACAGCTGTACGCCAAAGTTGTTCACCGCCGAACCGAAGAACACCGGGGTCTGCATACCGGCCAGATAGGCTTCCGGATCGAACGGATGGGACGCGCCTTGTACCAGTTCCAGTTCTTCACGTAACTCGGCTAGCAGGTCGGCTTCCAGGTGTCGGGCCAGATCGGGGTGATCCAGTCCCTTGATAATGGTGGCGTCCTGGCGGGTGAAATTCTTGCCGGGCTCGAACAGATGCACCTCGTCCAATAACAGGTGGTAAATGCCCTTGAGCCGCTTGCCCATACCGATCGGCCAGGTGATCGGTGCGCACTGGATACCGAGCACGGATTCCACTTCATCGAGTAGTTCGATCGGATTGCGGCCTTCCCTGTCGAGCTTGTTGATAAAGCTCATGATGGGAGTATCGCGCAGGCGACAGACCTCCATCAGCTTGATGGTGCGGGCCTCGACACCCTTGGCACAGTCGATCACCATCAAGGCCGAATCGACCGCGGTCAGCACCCGGTAGGTGTCTTCGGAAAAGTCGGCATGGCCCGGGGTGTCGAGCAAGTTGATGGTGTGCCCGGCGTAAGGAAACTGCATGACCGAACTGGTGACCGAAATGCCCCGCTCCTTTTCCATGGTCATCCAGTCGGAGGTGGCATGGCGCGTGGCTTTGCGGCTTTTGACCGAACCGGCCATCTGGATAGCCCCACCGAACAGCAGCAGCTTCTCAGTCAGCGTGGTCTTGCCGGCATCGGGGTGGCTGATGATGGCAAAGGTGCGCCGGTGACGGATTTCGCTGGAAACATCGGGCATAAGGGCAGTTCAGATAGATGTCAGTGGGGGCCGGGCATTATAAGCCATGCAGCACGATGTCTGGATGGGTGCTCACCAGCCAGCTCTGTTGAAGCGGTGGCCATTATCGATCGAGCGGTCGACTTGGTGCTCACGTATCTAGATCTGCGGCACGTACTGGTCGGCACGCAGCACCAAAGGTGGGCTAAAACTACAATCCAAACATCCCATGTGTTGACCAATAAAAGCAAATAGACATACAGACGTCTATACCGCTATTGACGGATGATGGGTGTTCGCGTAAAGTTGCTCTCGAAACTCATCGAGACCGGCGGAGGGACAGGCCCTTTGATGCCGGGGCAACCACGCAGCCGTAAGGCTGGGTACGGTGCCAACTCCTGCGGAGAGCGTATGTTGCGTTCGCCGAGAGATGAGTCATCCGTTGTGGCGCTATCGCCTGGTAACGGGTTGACTGCTCCGGTTCTCCACAGGCTTGATGCTTGCTACAGGAGATCCGCCATGACCTTTGAAAGTTCTTCCAGCCTTGCTGCCGAATCCATCGGTATCGATATACCGGCGTGTCGTGATCATTCGCAGCAGCGTGGTGTGCCGGGGGTGATGGCCAGTAAGCAGCTACGGATTCGTCCCAAGTACGCTCCCTCCGATCCGGTTGAGGTAGAGCTTGCCTACCAACTGGTGGGTGCAGCGGGAGCTCCTGTGGTGCTGGTGCAGGGGGGTATTTCGGCGCATCGATCGGTTTGCGCACACCACGCCGATGCGGTACCGGGCTGGTGGCAGCCGCTGGTAGGTATCGGCAAGGGTATTGACCTGCGGCACTTCCAGGTGTTGTCCATCGATTGGCTGGATGCAGAGGCTTGTGGTGCGCAGTCGGTGTCTAGTGAGGATCAGGCGGATGCTTTGGTTGGTCTGCTGGGGGCCTTGTTTATCGACAAGGTTCATACTTTTGTCGGTGCATCCTATGGGGCCATGGTGGGCTTGGCCTTGGCCTCGCGACACCCACAGCGGCTGGATCGCTTGGTATTGATCGCTGGCGCTCACCGACCGCATCCGCTGGCCAGTGCCCAGCGTGCTATCCAGCGTGACATCGTCCGTCTGGGTCTGGCCAGCGGGCAGGTCGATCAGGCCATGTCCCTGGCGCGGCAACTGGCCATGACCACCTATCGTGGGGCGAGTGAAATGGCCCAGCGCTTCCAGGGCGAGGCCGAACAGGTTGATGGTTGTTGGCGACGACCGGTAGAAGCGTGGCTACAGCGTCACGGTGAGCATTTTGCACAGATTTTTTCAGCGCAGCGTTTTTTGGCACTTTCCGAGTCGATTGATCTGCATTCGATTGAGCCGGAGACGATCCGGATGCCGACCCGGTTGATCGGCTTCAGTTCCGATCGTCTGGTACCACTGGCCGATTTGTTTGAATTGCAACAGCGGCTGGGGGTCACCGCCTCGATTGACATTCTCGATTCACCCTATGGCCACGATGCCTTCCTCAAAGAGTACGAGCGACTTACACCTATCCTGCGTGATGCGCTGGACCACGGAGTCCACTGAGATGAGCCAACCCTCTTTCACCACCTGTGCGGTACGCGCCGGCATTGAGACCGATACCCAGCATGGTGCCATTGTTCCTCCTCTGCACCTTTCCACCAATTACAGCTTCGAGGCTCTGGGGTGCAAACGAGCCTATGATTACTCGCGTAGTGGTAACCCAACCCGGGACCTGCTGGCCGGAGCCCTGGCGGAACTTGAGGGTGGCGCTGGAGCGGTGGTGACCGCAAGCGGTATGGCGGCAGTCGCCGTGGTGCTGGAACTGGTGCCCCATGGTGGTCAGGTGATTGCTTCGCATGATTGTTATGGCGGCACCTGGCGACTGCTCGATGCTTGGGCTCGCAAGGGCCGTTTTTCGGTTCGGTTCGCTAACCTGTCCGATCCTGCCGTGCTGTCCGGACTGGCTGCTGAGAAGCCATCGCTGATCTGGGTCGAGACCCCTTCGAACCCGTTGCTACGGATTACCGATATCCGCCATGTGGTACGGATCGCCCGTCAGCTTGGGGCGCTATGTGTGGTCGATAACACGTTTCTTTCTCCGGCCCTGCAACAGCCATTGCGATTGGGTGCGGATGTGGTGGTGCATTCGACCACCAAATACATCAATGGCCACAGCGATGTGGTGGGGGGGGCAGTGGTGGCGCGTGAGCCCGAGTTGGCCGAGCAACTGAACTGGTGGGCCAACTGTCTTGGACTTACCGGGGCCCCGTTCGATAGCTTTCTCACTTTGCGAGGTTTACGCACCCTGGGGCCACGGTTGCGTGCCCATCAGGAGAATGCCCAAGCCGTGGCACAACTGCTGGCTAACCACTCCTGGGTACGCCAGGTGTACTACCCCGGGCTGCCTTCACACCCTCAATACACGTTGGCTAGCCGCCAGCAGGAGGGGCCCGGAGCCATGCTGAGTTTTGAGATGGAAGGAGGGGAGGAGAGTATCAAGGCTTTTCTGCACGGCTTGCAGTGGTTTTCATTGGCCGAATCGCTGGGTGGGGTAGAAAGCCTGGTGGCGCACCCGGCCACTATGACCCATGCGGCGATGGCTCCGGAAGCCCGTCGTAACGCCGGGATTGCCGATGGCCTGTTGCGGTTGTCGGTGGGTATTGAGGATACCGATGACCTGCTCCGCGATCTCGCTGCGGGCTTGGCTCGTGCCGAAGCGGCAGCACGGGTTGCGGCATGAACGCGGTGCTGGATCGAGCGGCGTTGACTCGATATCAGGCCCCCAGGCCAGTGCGCAGATCGTGTGCACTGGTGCTCCTCGGTACAGGGGTGGTAGGTGACGCCTTCCTCAAGTTACTCAGCACCCCGGTGGCCGATACTCTGCGACTGGTCGGGGTGGCCGATTCGCGGCGGCAACTGATTGCAGCCACCGGCCTCGGGAGCGGCAGCCTGGGTGAGCGGCTGGCGGCCCAGGGTGTCCAGCGCGACAACTCCGCTTTGCTTGCGGCCCTTGCTGCGGCCGACGCTCCAATCAAGGTTGTCATTGATGCAACGGCTAATGTTGACTTGGCCGCCCAGCATCCCCAGTGGCTGGCTCACGGTATCCATGTGGTCACCGCCAACAAGGCTCTGGCCGGCGGCAACCTGGCGGGTTGGCAGGCCCTGCAGGCAGTCCGGACACCGGCCTCTGAATATGGCGATACCGCTACGGTTGGAGCGGGTTTGCCGATCCTTTTCATGGTGCGGCGCTTACGCGCTTGCGGCGACCATCTGCTCGCTCTGCAAGGGGTGTTTTCCGGTTCGCTGTCCTGGCTATTCAACCAACACGATGGCAGTCAGCCGTTTTCGGAACTGCTGTACGAAGCCCGGCGCTTGGGTTACACCGAACCCGACCCCCGATTGGACCTATCCGGGGAAGATGTTGCGCGCAAGCTGTTGATCCTGGCCCGCACCGCCGGCTGGGCCCTGGAGCGGGATTCGATCCAGGTGGAAAACCTGGTACCTGGACCGTTACGCACTCTGCATAGTGCAGCGTTTCTGGCCCGGGCAGAACAACTCGATGCCCCGCTGGCCCGCCGGCAAGCGCAGGCGCAGGCGCATGGGGCCGTGCTACGTTATCTGGCTAGTGTTGATGGATCGTACCGTGCCCGTATCGGACTGGTGGAGGTGCCGGTAGGCCATCCTGCTGCCCATCTGCAGGGTTCTGATAACCTGTTCATGCTGCGTACCCAACGCTATTCCAAGCAGCCGTTGGTGATTCAGGGACCCGGCGCCGGGCCCGAGGTCACCGCCCAGGCTTTGCTGGGCGATGTGCTGGCGCTGAGTTGATTAGACAGCCGTGCAGAGTGGCTCGTACCGACCTGCTGGTTCTCAGCACTCGATAACATTCACGGCCAGGCCACCGCGTGAAGTTTCCTTGTACTTGTCACGCATGTCCCGGCCGGTTGCTTGCATGGTCTGGATGACCTTGTCCAGCGATACAAAGTGCCGGCCGTCACCGCGCAGCGCCATGCGGCTGGCATTGATAGCCTTGACCGAGCCCATGGCGTTGCGTTCTATGCAGGGAATTTGTACCAGCCCACCAATCGGGTCACAGGTCAGGCCAAGGTTGTGTTCCATGCCGATCTCGGCAGCGTTTTCGATCTGCGCAGGACTGCCACCCAGGGCTGCGGTGAGTCCGGCTGCAGCCATTGAGCAGGCCACCCCCACTTCACCCTGACAACCGACTTCAGCCCCGGAAATCGAGGCGTTTTCTTTGTAAAGAATACCTATCGCCCCAGCGGTCAGCAGGAAGTCCAGTATCCCTTGCTGGCCGGCCGCAGGAATAAAACGGTCGTAGTAATGCAGTACGGCCGGGATGATGCCTGCTGCGCCATTAGTCGGGGCGGTTACCACCCGGCCCCCGGCGGCGTTCTCCTCGTTGACCGCAAGCGCATACAAATTCACCCAGTCGAGAATAGTCAGTGGGTCACCCAGGCAGGCTTCGGGTCGGGCCCGCAAATCGTCAGCCATGGCCGGAGCCCGGCGTGGCACCTTGAGCCCTCCGGGTAATATGCCGGTCGAGTGCAGGCCGCGGGCTACGCAATCCTGCATGGCTTTCCAGAGTTCTTCCAGCTCGGTATGGATCTGCTCGTCACTGCGCCATACCTGCTCATTTTCGGCCATGATTGTGGCAATACTTTTGCCCTGCTGTTGGCAATGAGATAGCAACTCGGAGCAGCTTGAAAACGGATAAGGGACCGGGGTTGTGTCGGCGACAATGCGATCTGCAGCCGCTTCATCCTGGTTGACGACAAACCCACCGCCGACCGAATAGTAGTCCCGGGTTGCCAGGGTACGTCCGTCGTTGTCCAGGGCGGTGAAGCGCATGCCGTTGGGATGATGAGGAAGCTTCTGCCGCTTGTTAAAAACCAGATCGCGAGGTTCCTCGAAATCGACGGCATGCTTGCCGAGTAGGTGAATCTGTCCCTCGCTACGGATCTTTTCCAGAATCCTCGCGATGTGGTCGGGGTCGATTTCATTCGGCCAGTTACCTTCCAGCCCCAGAAGTATCGCCTTGTCGGTACCATGGCCACGCCCGGTAAGGGCCAGGGACCCGAAGAGTTCGCAATGAATACGGTGTACCTGGTCAAGCTTGCCTGCTTCGGCCAGCCAGTGGTTGACAAAGCGCGCCGCGGCACGCATTGGCCCGACCGTATGCGAGGATGACGGCCCGATGCCAATTTTGAACAGGTCGAAGATACTGATGGCCATATATGCTAGAAACCTTGAGCTTGAACTATTCTACGCCGGACGACATGAGATCCGTTGCATGACATTCACGTTGTACCATTTTGAAGGTTGCCATCTGTGTGAGCAGGCCGAGGATCTTCTGCAGAGGCTCGGCATAGAACACGCCCGTATCGATATCGGTGACGATACCGAACTCGACGCGCGGTATGGTGAGAGGGTGCCGGTTTTATGTGAAACCCCCAGCGGTCGGGAGCTGGGTTGGCCTTTTGATCCGACGGCATTACGCCAGTTTGTGCAAGGCCCATGACTGATTGCCGCAAGCTTCTGCAGGCACTGGCTACAGGCCAACCGGTTTCGGGGGTCAAACTGGCGGCCCAACTTGGCATTAGCCGGGCGGCGATCTGGAAGCAGGTTGAAGGTTTGCGTGCCAACGGTCTATCGATCGAGGCCCAGCCGGGCCGGGGTTATAGGTTGCCCAATGCTTTGGATCTGCTAGAGGTCGGCATGATTTGCCAAAACTTGTCTGCTTCGGTGCGTCAGCGCCTCGGTACGCTTGAGGTGCATTGGACGCTGGATTCGAGCTCCAGCGAGATACAACGGCGTATCGGAGGGCTGCAGAATGCCAGTTTCGTTTTTGCCGAGCTGCAAACCCATGGCCGTGGCAGGCGGGGTCGGGTTTGGCAGGTACCACCAACTTTGGGGCTTACGTTTTCTCTGCTATGGCGTTTCGACAAGGGTTTTGCAGGGCTGGCCGGCTTGTCGCTTGCGGTGGGGGTGGCGGTGTCGGAAGTATTGGCCCGTTGCGGGGCCCGCGGTATCGGTCTGAAATGGCCCAATGACGTACAGTATGCGAGCGCCAAAATGGGGGGCATTCTGGTGGAGTTGAGCGGTGATTTTCTGGGTCCTTGTCAGGCGGTGATGGGTGTCGGTATCAACCTGCGATTACCTGCTGATATGCGCAAGCAATTGGATCAGCCGGTCTCCGATCTGGCCGAGGCTTGTGCCGGTGAGCTTCCTGCACGCAATACCTTGGCGGCGGCTCTGGTTACGGCCATGGTTCAGGCCATGGACTGCTTTGCCGAGCGCGGCTTTGCTGCATTTCAGCAGCGTTACACTGCACTGGATGTGCTGCAAGGACAGAGCTTGAAGGTGTTCCAGGGCGAGCGGTTCTATCAGGCTCAAGGTGCCGGTGTGGATCGCCGTGGGGCATTGCGGGTTGTGAATGGAGCCGGCCGGATCGAGGTCTTGGATAGTGCCGAGGTGACGGTGAGAACATCATGAGATTATTGCTGGACCTTGGCAATTCGCGGCTGAAGTGGGCACTTTGGGATGGACAGGTGTTGAGTGCACGCGGTGCCGCCGCTTGGGATCAGGGCCCGTTGCGGGATGTCGTGTTGCCACAATGGACGGCTATGCCGGATATCAGCACCATCTGGCAGGCTTCCGTGGTGGATGCTGCGCGTGAAGCCCAATTGCAGGAGATTTTGGACACACGCTTTGGCTTGGCCCCCAAGCCGGTGGTTACCCAAGCTGCAGCTTGTGGTGTGCGCATTGCCTATGCCCAACCTGAACAGTTGGGGGTTGACCGCTTTTTGAGCCTGATCGCCGCCTGGGCCGCTGGCCATGCGCCCTGTTTGCTGGTGACCTGCGGGACGGCGATTACCGTCGATGCATTGGATGCAGCGGGGCGTCATCTTGGCGGCTTGATCGCCCCCGGACCGGATCATATGCACGAGATTCTGTTGGCAACAACGGTGCAGGTTCGTCCCCGGCAGGAAGGTCAGCTACTGGATCTGGCTGCCAATACCGCCGATGCCGTAACCTCGGGGGTCTGGCAGGCCGCAGTGGGTTTGGTTGAACACAGTCAGAAATACCTGCAAAGTAGTTGGGGTAACACCCCAAAACTGCTTGTAGCAGGCGGTGGGGGTGAGCGTTTACGGAGTTTGTTGGGGCCCACGGCAGAGCCGTTTTCCGGGGCGGTGCTGATGGGACTGGCACACTATCTGGCCGGCGCTGAAAGCAGTGCGTAGCGGCAATCCGGTGGGTAACAGTATGTGGGCACGGCTGATGTTCCTGATCCTTCTCATCTTTAATCTGGCGGTAGGAGCATGGTTGCTGTTTGGGCAAGCGGCACAGCCTCAATTTGCTGCAACCGATCCTGGAGTTCCAGAGCTACACCTTGTGAGTGGCACCGGTCTACCTGTAGCAGCCATCCAGCCACTTTCTGAACAGGGGGCGGAGAGTGCGCGTCAATGCATGACGCTGGGGCCTTTGGATACGCGTGCCCGGGCTGCTCAGATCATGCAGGCTCTGCAGTCCAAGGTGTCTACTATCCAGTTTCATACCCAACAGGCCCAGGTTTCCCGTGGTTGGTGGGTATACCTGCCGCCCATGAAACGACGTGAGCAGGCCTTAGAAGCGGCCCGTACCCTAGCCTCGAAAGGGGTACGTGATTATTACGTGATCAGTGCGGGAGAACGGGAAAATACCATTTCGCTAGGACTGTTCCGTAATCCCAATAACGCCCGGCGCCGTCTGGCCGCCATCGCCGCAATGGGTTTCCAGCCGCGATTGACCCAGCGCATCGAGCAGGTTCGGCAGTACTACGTGGACTTCGTGATACCCGCTCAGCCCGGATTCGACTGGACCCGCTACGTGTCCGATGCCTCAATCCTCCAGGCGGCTCAGCACCCATGCCATTAGCCAGGACGTCACAGATTTCCAAGCATCGCAGTCGATGCTTCCCGAGTCCGACAGACTGCTAGAATACGCCACTCATGCCGGCATAGCTCAGTTGGTAGAGCAATCGCCTTGTAAGCGATAGGTCCACAGTTCGAGTCTGTGTGCCGGCACCAATAAAGCATTGATATATAAAGACTATATCCGTATTTCTATTAGTTTCCGATTGTATTCATTTAGGTGAAACGTCAGCCACAGGCCGACAACAGGGTGACAAGGAAGCAGAGAGTGATACATAAATTACCTGTCAGATTCCAGTGATTTACCTATTCTTTTGACAAATAACCCCGGTGGGGTGGGCTGCCTGCCTGCATTGCTTCGATCATGATCGAAGTCACGCGGGTCATGGCTTGCCACCTATTGATCCGTGACCTGCATGGCCATTGCTTTATGATGGCCGCATAGGCACGCCCTCATTCTACCAACCCTTAGGATCGGCGGGGGTTAATTGCAAAAGTCTGGGTGCTGGCCGTTTCCCAGCCTGCAAGGTGGCAATATGGGTGAAGATGACTTCGATTTCGATGCTCGAATGATGGAGCTGGCTCGGGCATTTCTTGATGCTCTTCCGGGCAAATATGAGCAGCTTGTTCAGCAGTGGCAGCTTTGGAACAATAAGCAAGACCCTGTAGCGCTTGAGCGGATACAGTTGCTTGTGCATCGTCTCGCCGGTTCGTCGGACAATTACGGATATGCGGTATTGGGCTGCTCAGCGCGGGCGCTGGATGCCCTGTTGCGGCATGAGGTGTCGCCACAGGGCATTGAAAAACCGCTTGCTGAATTGCTGGCGTCGATCAATGCGATACTGGGCCGATCTGCCCCTCTCCAGGAGCCCTCTGCACAGTCTACCGGCAAGCAGATGAGTTCGTGTTGAGCTGTGGGTTGACAGCTTGTCGTATTGTGGCCGTTGGTGCAGGCTTGGCGGCTGGCTGGATAGCGTTGACAGCAACGCTTGGGCAGGTACTTGGGCAGTCGCACTCGGGATGTCCTTCAAAGTGAGATTGCCGTTCATCTCGGCCGTTTACTGCCCCCATGCGGATCTGAATACTGGCATGAGAAATCGGTAAATAAATGGGAGAAAACCGTATGGCCGTGAAAAAACCACTTAGTCTGATTGGAGTGCCTACTGATATTGGCGCCGCTCATCGAG
>CAYOLM010000030.1:4647-11218 GCA_964404785.1 uncultured Mizugakiibacter sp. | reverse complement strand
CAAGATCTCCTTCTTCAAGGTATTTATCCATCAAGGCTTCCGAGGTCTCCGCTGCGGATTCGACCATATTGCTGCGTGCAGCATTGCATGATTCGAGCAGACCAGCCGGAATCCCCCGGTACTCGAACTGCGTGCCATGCGATTCCACATCCCAATAGATCGCTTTCATCTTTACCAGATCAACGACCCCTTCGAAATTCTCTTCAGAACCAATGGGAAACTGCATCACCACAGGGTGCGCACCCAGACGTGATTTCAACTGTTCGACAACCTTGTCGAAATCGGCGCCGGTACGGTCCATCTTATTTACGAAAGCAAGCCGCGGTACTCCGTACTTATTAGCCTGGCGCCAAACCGTCTCGGACTGGGGCTGTACACCACCCACGGCACATAGCACGAACACGGCCCCATCAAGGACCCGCAAGGAACGCTCCACCTCAATAGTGAAATCGACGTGACCCGGAGTATCAATGATGTTGAATCGGTGTTCCGGCAAGGACATGTCCATGCCTTTCCAAAAACAAGTGGTCGCTGCGGAGGTGATGGTAATCCCACGTTCCTGTTCCTGCTCCATCCAGTCCATGGTGGCAGCACCATCATGGACTTCTCCGATTTTATGATTCACCCCGGTATAAAACAGGATGCGCTCGGTAGTCGTAGTCTTCCCTGCATCAATGTGGGCCATGATGCCGAAATTACGATAGCGCTCGATGGGTGTCTTGCGAGCCACAGTAGATAGCCTCAGTACTTACCAGCGATAATGCGCAAAGGCCTTGTTAGCCTCTGCCATGCGATGTGTTTCTTCACGCTTCTTCACTGCTCCGCCACGACTTTCGGCAGCATCAAGAAGTTCCCCAGCAAGCTTGTTCGGCATCGTGGCTTCGCCACGCTTACGGGCGGCATCAATGACCCAACGCATGGCCAAAGCCTGGCGTCGAGTGGGCCGCACTTCAACCGGAACCTGGTAGGTAGCACCGCCAACACGACGGGATTTAACTTCCACCGAGGGCGCAACATTATCCAGCGCCTTCTCAATGACGCTGACAGGTTCGGCGTGTTTTTCGCTGATCCGGTCGATGGCACCGTAGACAATCATCTCAGCAATCGACTTCTTACCACTTTTCATCACCATATTGATGAAACGGGCAATCGATTTGCTGCCATGTTTCGGATCAGGCAGTACAGAACGAGGCGGATGAGAACCTTTACGCGACATTATTCATACTCCGCAGGGTCAATTCTTCGGGCGCTTGGCGCCGTATTTGGAACGCGCATTACGGCGCTTGGCGATGCCGGCACAGTCAAGACTGCCACGTACCGTGTGGTAGCGAACGCCGGGCAAATCCTTGACACGACCACCACGAATCAATACCACAGAGTGCTCTTGCAGGTTATGCCCTTCGCCACCGATATAACTAATGACCTCATAGCCATTGGTCAGCCTGACCTTGGCAACCTTGCGTAACGCAGAATTCGGTTTTTTCGGCGTCGTGGTATAAACGCGCGTGCAAACCCCGCGACGCTGCGGACAGCTTTGCAATGCAGGCGAAGCGCTCTTGTAGCTCTTCGGTCTGCGAGGCTTGCGCACCAACTGGTTGATAGTCGCCATGACTTGCTGATCCTAAGAAACGTAAAGGCAAGCCAATGACTGACCTGCCGAGTAGTGGGAATATAACACATATGAATGACCTTTAACAAGTCATTCTCTGCCTCCGTGTCTCGAAAACGAGGTGCTTCCTGCACCTCATTTCGTTAAGTATGCGCCAAAGCGCGTCTTACTTGGCCACGTCGCTAACGATCTTCTCTTTCTTCGCCGTAGCACATGAACCGCTAAATGATTTGGCGGGAGCTTCAGCGAAAATCAAGCCACTATGCCGTTTAGCATGGTAAGCAAGACCCGTTCCAGCCGGTATCAAGCGACCAACTATAACATTCTCTTTCAGACCCCGCAAGGTGTCACGTGTTCCACGTACCGCCGCTTCGGTCAATACTCGGGTGGTTTCCTGGAAGGATGCAGCGGAAATAAACGATTCTGTAGCTAGTGATGCCTTGGTAATCCCTAATAAAATCGATTGGAACTGTATCGGCTGTTCATTGTGGGCCAATAAGCGCCGATTTTCTGCTACCACCCGCAGGCGCTCAACCTGTTCTCCATGCAGATAGCGACTGTCACCGGCCTCAATTACCTCGACCTTACGCAGCATCTGGCGAATGATCGCTTCGATATGCTTATCGTTGATCTTCACACCCTGCAAACGATACACATCCTGAATTTCCTTAACCAGGTAGGCCGCCAGCGGCTCAACGCCCAAGAGACGTAAAATATCATGCGAATTGGGCTCACCATCCACCACCGTTTCACCGCGCTCCACATGCTCACCTTCAAACACGATGATATGCCGCCACTTCGGAATCAACTCTTCGTAGGCATCGCCATCGGCATCCTTGATCACCAGGCGCTGCTTGCCCTTGGTGTCTTTGCCAAAGCTGACGATCCCTGAGCGCTCAGCCAATATTGCCGGCTCCTTGGGTTTGCGGGCCTCAAACAAGTCGGCCACACGGGGCAGCCCGCCGGTAATATCACGGGTCTTGGAGGTCTCTTGAGGAATGCGGGCAAGTACGTCGCCCACACCTACTGTGGATCCATCCTGCAATCCCACAATAGCCCCAGCCGGCAGAAAATACTGAGCGGGGATGTCGGTACCGGCCAACTTCAACTCATTGCCATCTTTGTCTTCCAGACGAACAATGGGCCGCAGATCTTTGGCTCCGCTACCACGACGCTTAGGATCGGTAACCACGGAACTCTCCAAGCCGGTCAACTCATCCGTTTGCGCCTGAATAGTGATGCCTTCTATAAAATCGGCGAAATGTACCAAACCGGCTACTTCCGACACGATCGGATGGGTATGTGGATCCCAGTTGGCAAGCGTCTGCCCGGCCTTAACCTGGACACCATCGGCAACACTAATGGTGGCACCATACGGCACGCGATAACGTTCACGCTCACGACCTTGAGCATCGTGAATACTCAACTCGCCGGAACGGGATACCGCAACCAAATGGCCTTGAGCATGCTTGACGGTCTTGATGTTATTGAACTTGACGATACCGGTAGTCTTGATGGTGACATTGTCTACTGCAGCTGCACGTGATGCCGCACCACCGATATGGAAGGTCCGCATCGTCAACTGGGTGCCCGGCTCACCAATGGATTGTGCCGCAATGACCCCAATCGCTTCACCGATGTTTACCAGACGACCACGGGCCAGATCGCGACCATAACAATGCGCACAAACCCCGTGAGAAGCCTCGCAGGTAATCGGTGAACGCACCAGAATCGACTGTACGCCGGCTTCATCCAGCGTTTCGACCATCCCTTCATCAAGTAGCTCGTTTTGCCTGGCAAGAGGTTCATCCTGATCACCCGGAGCATACACATCAGCGGCTACCACGCGGCCCAACACCCGATCCCGTAATGGTTCAACCACATCGCCGCCTTCAACAATGGGCGTCATCGTCAGACCCTGACTGGTACCACAATCGGTCAGCGTGACCACCACATCCTGGGCAACATCCACAAGTCGGCGGGTCAGATAACCTGAATTAGCCGTTTTCAAAGCTGTGTCGGCCAGGCCTTTGCGGGCTCCATGGGTAGAGTTGAAGTACTGCTGAACATCCAGCCCTTCGCGGAAGTTAGCCTTGATGGGGGCTTCGATGATCGAACCATCCGGCTTGGCCATCAGACCACGCATACCGGCGAGCTGGCGAATCTGTGCCGCAGAGCCTCGAGCGCCAGAATCCGCCATGATGAACAGTGAATTCATGGATTTTTCTGTGATCTCCTCACCCTTGGCGTTGATCACCTGTACTTTACCTATGCCCTTGAGCATAGCCGCAGCAATCAGCTCATTGGTACGCGACCAAATATCAACCACCTTGTTGTAGCGTTCACCGGCCGTCACCAGACCGGATTGATACTGCTCCTGGATTTCCACAACCTCTTTTTCTGCTACTTCCAGAATCGCCTTCTTTTCATCAGGAATCTTCATGTCGTCAATACCAATGGAGATCCCCGCACGGGTTGCGAAGCGGTAGCCGGTGTACATTAACTGATCAGCAAATACCACGGTCTCCTTCAATCCAAGTCGCCGGTAACAGGCATTGATAAGATTCGAGATAGCCTTCTTGTTGAGCTCGTCATTCATTAACTCGAAAGGTAACCCGTCAGGCAGGATTTCCGAGAGCAGAGCGCGGCCAACCGTTGTTTTGGATAGCTTATTCGTCTCGCTACGAGTGCCATCATCGGCAATCTGGACTTCCCGAATACGTACCCGTACCTGCGCATGAAGGGATGCCACGCCATGATCATAAGCGCGCCGGGCTTCGGCAACATTGGCAAACACCATCCCCTCACCTTTAGCCCTTACCAGTTCACGACTGGCATAGTAAAGGCCTAAAACCACGTCCTGGGTAGGAACGATAATCGGGTAACCATCTGCGGGAGAGAGAATGTTATTGGTTGACATCATCAAGGCCCGTGCTTCCAGTTGCGCCTCAATACTCAATGGCACATGCACTGCCATCTGATCGCCATCGAAGTCAGCATTGAAAGCTGAACAGACCAGCGGATGTAGCTGGATTGCCTTGCCTTCAATCAATATAGGCTCGAAAGCCTGGATGCCGAGACGATGCAAGGTTGGAGCCCGATTCAGCAATACCGGATGCTCGCGAATCACATCCTCGAGGATGTCCCATACCACCGGTTCTTCACGCTCAACCATGCGCTTGGCAGCCTTGATTGTGGCCGCTTGCTCGTCACCCTGGAGGCGCGCAAAGATAAATGGTTTGAATAATTCCAATGCCATTTTCTTGGGTAGACCACACTGATGCAGGCGCAAGGTGGGGCCGACCACAATCACCGACCGGCCTGAATAATCCACCCGCTTACCCAGCAGGTTCTGCCGGAACCGGCCCTGTTTACCCTTGATCATGTCAGCCAGGGATTTCAGCGTTCGCTTGTTGGTGCCGGTGATAGCCCGTCCACGGCGACCGTTATCGAACAGTGCATCGACCGACTCCTGCAACATGCGCTTCTCGTTGCGAACGATGATATCCGGCGCGTTCAACTCCAGCAGCCGCTTGAGGCGGTTGTTACGATTGATGACCCGGCGGTACAAATCGTTGAGATCCGAAGTTGCGAATCGGCCGCCGTCCAAGGGAACCAGTGGCCGCAACTCCGGGGGTAACACAGGTAGTACCGTCAGCACCATCCATTCAGGTCGGTTACCCGACTCCGCAAAGCCTTCCAGTAGTTTGATACGTTTGGTAATGCGCTTGAGTTTGGTCTCCGAATGGGTGCTGTCCATCTCTTCGCGAAGACGCACCAATTCCGCCGTCAAGTCGATTGATTTGAGAAGCTCGAAAACGGCTTCGGCACCCATGTGCGCCAGAAATTCGTCACCGTACTCTTCTACTGCAGCAAGAAACTGGTCTTCAGTCAATAATTGACCCCGTTCCAGTAGTGTCAGGCCTGGCTCGATAACCACATAGGCTTCAAAATAAAGAATACGTTCAAGGTCGCGAAGCGTCATATCCAACATCAGGCCGATACGCGAAGGCAGCGACTTGAGAAACCAGATATGGGCAACCGGACTGGCCAGTTCAACATGGCCCATACGCTCGCGCCGAACCTTGGCCAGAGTGACCTCGGTACCACATTTTTCGCAGACCACGCCGCGGTGCTTCATGCGCTTGTACTTGCCGCACAGACACTCGTAATCTTTAACCGGGCCAAAGATAGCGGCACAGAACAGGCCATCCCTCTCAGGCTTGAATGTCCGGTAATTGATGGTCTCCGGCTTCTTGACTTCACCGTAGGACCACGAGCGGATCAATTCGGGCGAGGACAGGCCGATCTTGATGGCATCGAAGTCCAACGGCTGACGCTGTTGATTGAATAGATTCAGAAGGTCTTTCATGTTTCAGTCTCCCGTACCGATGCCGATCATTTGTTCTCTACGAGCTCAATGTGAATAGCTAAGGAGCGAATTTCCTTCACCAACACATTGAACGATTCAGGCATGCCGGGCACCATCTGGTGATCGCCGTCGACGATGCTTTTGTACATCTGATTGCGGCCCTGTACATCGTCAGATTTGACGGTGAGCATTTCCTGCAATGTATACGCGGCACCGTAAGCCTCAAGCGCCCATACTTCCATTTCGCCGAAGCGCTGTCCGCCAAATTGGGCTTTACCACCCAATGGCTGTTGGGTAACCAGCGAATACGGCCCCGTTGATCGCGCATGCATCTTGTCATCAACCAGATGGTTGAGCTTGAGCACGTGCATATAACCCACAGTTATCAGGCGATCAAAACTATCGCCAGTTCGACCGTCATACAGGGTCGTCTGTCCGGATTCCGGTAACCCGGCAAGACGTAACATACTCTTGATTTCCGATTCAAAAGCGCCATCGAATACCGGGGTAGCCATAGGCACTCCGGCTCGTAAATTTCTCGCCAGAGTAAGGATCTCGGTATCCTCGAGCTTATCAAGATCTACCCGCAC
>CAYOLM010000030.1:1507-4547 GCA_964404785.1 uncultured Mizugakiibacter sp. | reverse complement strand
TTCTCGCCAGAGTAAGGATCTCGGTATCCTCGAGCTTATCAAGATCTACCCGCACCCCGTGTTGTTTACGGTCATGGTTATAAATCTGGTCAAGAAATTTCCGCATCTTTATAGTTTTTTCATTGGCATCGAGTAAATCGGCAATCCGATTACCCAAGCCCCGTGCCGCCCACCCCAGATGGGTCTCGAGAATTTGTCCGATATTCATCCGCGAAGGTACGCCGAGTGGATTCAACACAATATCCACGGGGGTGCCGTCAGCCATGTAAGGCATGTCTTCTACCGGCACGATCATCGAAACGACACCCTTGTTACCGTGACGGCCAGCCATTTTGTCCCCCGGCTGGATGCGCCGTTTGACGGCAAGGTAGACCTTGACCATCTTCAACACACCGGGAGCTAAATCGTCACCCTGGGTCAATTTCCGCTGTTTTTCCTTGAAACGCTTTTCAAAAGACTCTTTGTGAACCTTGAGCTGTGCCGCAGCGCGCTCCATGAACTCGGCAGCTTCTTCATCCTTGGGCTGAACCTTGAACCAGTCATCCTTCTTCAAGCCATTCAGATAAGCGTCGGTGATGGCCGCTCCACGCTTTAGCCCTTGCGGCCCGCTATTGGCAAGCTTGCCAACGAGCTGCTGGCGCATACGATTGTAAATGGCCCCTTCAAGAATACGGAACTGATCGTCCAGATCGTGGCGGATGCGTTTGCTCTCGTCAGCTTCAATAGACTGGGCGCGCTTGTCCTTTTCCACGCCATCGCGGGTAAATACCTGCACGTCGATGACGATTCCATCCATACCAGGTGGAACCCGCAACGAGGAATCCTTTACATCGGACGCCTTCTCACCAAAAATAGCTCGTAACAGCTTCTCTTCGGGTGTTAGCTGGCTTTCACCTTTAGGGGTTACCTTGCCAACCAGTATGTCGCCTGCATTGACCTCTGCACCGATGAATACGATCCCCGACTCATCCAGCCGAGTCAGCGCTTGCTCGCCCACATTCGGAATATCAGCACTAATCTCTTCAGAACCGAGTTTGGTGTCCCTGGCCATGCAGGTCAGCTCCTCGATATGGATCGAGGTATAGCGATCTTCCTGAACAACCCGTTCGGAAATAAGAATCGAGTCCTCAAAGTTGTAACCATTCCAGGGCATGAATGCGACCAGCATATTTTGCCCAAGTGCCAGCTCACCGAGGTCGGTTGAAGATCCATCAGCAAGTGTATCGGCCTTGGCTATCACGTCACCAACCTTGACCAGCGGACGCTGATTGAGGTTAGTGTTTTGATTCGAACGCGTGTATTTGGTGAGGTTATAGATGTCGACACCGGCATCATCGCCACCAATCTCAGCTTCGTTGACGCGTACCACAATGCGTGCGGCATCAACTTGATCGATGACTCCACCACGTCGCGCACTCACAGTTACTCCGGAATCCCGAGCTACCACGCGCTCAATTCCCGTACCAACGAGTGGCTTTTCGCTACGCAGGATTGGAACGGCCTGACGCTGCATGTTGGAACCCATCAAGGCACGATTGGCATCATCGTGCTCGAGAAACGGTATCAGTGCTGCCGCCACCGATACGGTCTGCATTGGCGCTACATCCATGTACTGGATCTCAGAGGCAGAACGCAATTCGGACTCACCTCGCAAACGACAACTCACGAAGTCTTCGGTGAACCGCCCACTCTTGTCCAAGGGCGCGTTAGCCTGGGCAATTACAAAATCACCTTCCTCGATCGCTGACAAGTAATCGACTTCATTGGCGACCTTGCCATTGATAACACGGCGGTAAGGTGTCTCGAGAAAGCCGTAGTCATTGGTTCGCGCATACACCGCCAGCGAGTTGATCAAACCGATATTCGGGCCTTCTGGGGTCTCGATCGGGCACAGACGCCCATAATGGGTCGGATGGACATCGCGCACCTCGAAACCGGCGCGTTCACGAGTCAGCCCGCCCGGACCGAGTGCGGAAACTCTGCGCTTGTGGGTTACTTCACTCAGTGGATTATTCTGATCCATGAACTGGCTGAGCTGGGAAGAACCAAAAAACTCCTTGATCGCCGCCGCAACGGGGCGTGCATTGATCAGATCTTGTGGACCCAGATTTTCCGACTCGGCCAGAGACAGACGTTCACGTACGGCCCGTTCGACCCGAACCACCCCGACGCGAAAAGCATTTTCAGCCATCTCACCAACCGATCGAACCCTTCGATTACCGAGGTGGTCGATATCGTCCACGTTACCGTGACCGTTACGAATGTTGATGAGCGTACTGACCACATCAATAATGTCAGAGGTTTGGCCTTGGCTCTCAAGCAGTTTTTTGGCTGCTTCACCCTTGGCCATGCCGAAATATTTCCAGTCATAGAGTACTTCAGGACCCACCAGTTCCTTGCGGCCCACCCGGCGGTTAAATTTCATGCGGCCCACGGTGGACAGTGCATAGCGCTCGAAGGTGAAGAACAAATTGAAGAACAGGTTCTGCGCGGCATCTTTAGTCGGCGGCTCACCCGGACGCATCATCCGGTAGATCTCAACGAGCGCATCAAGTTGCGTCTGCGTCGGATCAGCCCGCATGGTAGAGGAAATGAACGGGCCTCGATCGAGGTCGTTCACAAATAGGGTCGGCAGCTGGTCAACCCCTGCCTCACGAAAGGCCTCAAGATGTTCAACCGTCAATTCGTCATTAGCCGCGGCCAGCAACTCACCGGTCTCGGTATTGATTATATCTGTAGCCAGACTCCGCCCAATGAGGTATTCGTCAGGCACTTCCAGGCGCTCCAGCCCCACTTTGGCCAGCTGCCGTACATGGCGCTGAGTGATGCGTTTATCTGCAGCCACCAGCACCTCATCATTGACCACGATGTCGAAATCGAGCGTTTCACCTCGTAAACGCTCGGGTACCAGATCCAGCTGGGCACCTGCCTTTTTATCGAGATGAAACACATTGTGCTCAAAAAACATCTCAAGCATGTCTTCGTTGCTGTAACCCAAGGCTCGCAACAACACCGTAACCGGCAATTTTCGACGCCGATC
>CAYOLM010000030.1:0-1407 GCA_964404785.1 uncultured Mizugakiibacter sp. | reverse complement strand
AAAGCCGGCTCACCAAGCCGGTAATCGACATATTCGAGCGCCGCATTACCGGAATAACTCGAAATAGGAAATACCGATCGCAGAGCCGCGTGTAGCCCCTTCTCCACTCGCTTCGCGGGTGGCCGGTCAACCTGCAGAAACTTCCGATATGATTCGGTCTGTGTCAACAAGAGGTTGGGTACATCCAACACGGTAGGACGCTTACCAAAATCCTTGCGAATGCGTTTTTTCTCGGTATATGAGTAGGAGATCATCGTGGTTTCACCCTAGGCCCAGCAGCAGATTCAATCGTGAATGATTCATTGCAACTCCAGGAAAAATTGCCACCTATCACAATTCACCATTCACGGTTACAGAACTTCTTTTCTTCAACGGTGAAAGGCCGGGGACGACCGCCCCCAGCCTGGGTTCACCAATGCAAGCCGGCAAGCAATGTACTGCTTTAAGTCAGCTCGACGGTTGCGCCAGCAGCCTCGATTGTCGTCTTAATCTTCTCGGCTTCATCCTTGCCAATGTCTTCCTTGATTTCCTTCGGTGCGGATTCGACCAATTCCTTGGCTTCTTTTAGACCAAGGCCGGTAAGTGCGCGAACGGCCTTGATCACTTCGACTTTCCTCTCGCCATAAGATTTGAGAACGACCGTAAACTCGGTCTTCTCCTCGACAGCGGCTGCAGCAGCAGGGGCAGCAGCCATGGCCACTGGGGCAGCCGCAGACACGCCGAATTTATCCTCCATCGCCTTCACCAACTCCATCACTTCCATGAGTGATTTGTCGGCGATGGCTTCAATAATTTCTTCGTTGCTAAGAGACATGATTCAGAACTCCTGGAAAAACGGTTTGGTTTGTGTACTCGAACCGAACTGGTAAGCCAATCAGGCCGCCTGCTTTTGTAGACCCACCGCTTGGGTGGCCCGTGCAAGCTGCGATGCCGGTTCCGCCAATACGCGGGTCAGCATGGTGGCAGGTTGCGACAATACGTTGAGCAGCATGGATAGGGCCTGCTCGCGGGTTGGCAGCGAAGCCAATACTTCCACATGGGAAGCGGGATAAGCTTTGCCACCAACCACGACCAAGCGCGGCTTGAATTGGCTATGCGCCTTGGCAAATTCCTTGGTCAACCGACCAGCGGCACCGGGTTCTTCAAGCGAGAAGGCATACATGAGCGGACCGGAAAACTGATCTTCCGCACACGCATAATCCGTACCCACTACAGCACGACGGATCAATGTGTTCTTGGCAACTTTCAGAAACACACCATTCTGCCGAGCTTGCTTGCGCAACTCAGTGAGTTGTTCAACAGTCAGACCGATGTACTCGACGGCGACCAGCGAATGCGCCTTGGCGGCCACTTTCGCCAGATCGGCAACAAGCTCTTTCTTTTGTGTAAGATTGAGCGGCATTGCTA
>CAYOLM010000029.1:0-11494 GCA_964404785.1 uncultured Mizugakiibacter sp. | reverse complement strand
GCGGCCCAGCAGACGTGACTATCTCACCGGGAACGCCGAGCCCCAGCTCGGCATACCTGCTCACATCACTCGGGCACAGCGGAATAGCAATGTGTGCGTGTCGCCACAGCGGCCCAGCAGACGTGACTATCTCACCGGGAACGCCGAGCCCCAGCTCGGCATACCTGCTCACATCACTCGGGCACAGCGGAATAGCAATGTGTGCGTGTCGCCACAGCGGCCCAGCAGACGTGACTATCTCACCGGGAACGCCGAGCCCCAGCTCGGCATACCTGCTCACATCACTCGGGCACAGCGGAGTAGCAATGTGTGCGTGTCGCCACAGCGGCCCAGCAGACGTGACTATCTCACCGGGAACGCCGAGCCCCAGCTCGGCATACCTGCTCACATCACTCGGGCACAGCGGAGTAGCAATGAGTACGTGTCGCCACAGCAGCCCAGCAGACGTGACTATCTCACGGAGACCACAGTAGTCTTACCAAACAGTCATCAATGCATAGCCTCACAGCTTTTGATGCGTGCCATCGCAGAACGGTGGGGTGGCTGTCTGCTTGCAGCCACACAGAAAAACGGTGTCGGTCTTATCGGCGGTAAAGGCTACCGGTTCTAAGCCTGTACCCTTATGTGATCCATCACAGAAAGGCTGATTTTTGCTACGCCCGCAGGCACACCAGTAATAAGTCTTACCGGCTTCCACGGGGGTCGCGTAGGGGGACTTTTGTGCAATTACCGCTTTCATAGTCATAAGTTTTACCTCTGTTTGAAGGAGAGCGATCCTTGCACCTGTGTATTGCTACAGTATCTGGATTGCCCACTATGTCGTACCTACAAGCAAGACGGGAAGCATGAGCGCCAAGGCCACCGTACTGCACTGTCACCGGAACCGACCATCAAGTGGACATGATGCAGCAGTTCCTCACCGGCCGGGTGCGGCTAGCTATGTATGAGTCAATTCGTACCGCAGAGCGGTCCAGGAGGCGTGACACCGCAGAGCAGTGCACGAGGGAGGGGTGGTGCGGCGGCACGAGGGGGAAAGGGTAGCTGATGCAGCGCTGTTCCTTACATAAGGAGATAGAAGTCCTGCCATAGTAAACGTTGCCTTTACTATGTAGAGAAATGCGCCCTATATGAAAGGTAGATAGCACTATGGTGTTCTCCGATTACTCCGCCCGAGCCGGCTGCTATGTGCGTCAGCCGAACGGGTAGCGAGCATTCATGCCGGCGCCGCTTCCACCGGACCCCCCCGATCAGCCTGGAAGGTGAGTTGCAACAACTGCTGTCGCAAGCGGACCGAGCGTTGGGCCGGCTGGATGGTTCTATCCAGACCCTGCCGCATCCCGACTTGTTCGTTGCCATGTATGTGCGCAAGGAGGCCGCAAATATCCTATACTTTGGGTAGAAGCGGAAGGAGAGGGGTCGTGAATCATGGCGCTGAAGAAGTGCAAGGAATGCGGCTGCCCGGTGAGCACAAAAGCCAAAATATGCCCAGGTTGCGGTGCGCCAGCGCCGAAGCAAATAAAGAAGGCCCTTCGGATCATCCTCTGGATCATAGGGGGCATATTGGGCATTCCCGTGATTATTGGAGTAATTCTCGCAATCGTTAGCCCAAGCTCACAGGGACCGGCTGCACAGGCGATACACCATCGCGCTAAGACTGTTCACCGTCAATTGCCGATGACTGCGAAGCATGCAACGCACTCGACGACCGCGAAAATCGACTCCGGTGCCATCTACGTTGGGCCGAGCGATCCGCCGGGTACGCTGGCGAAGCTGAAACTGGCGGCACAGCTCACGGCCAAGGGCAAGAATTGTGCCGAAGTGACAGATGCCAGTTATGTTCCGCGAGCGCAGCGGTTCCCCGGCCATGAGAACCAGCCTTATTTTGTTAAGTGTGCATCTAAGCATGGTCCTTTGGGAAAGTTCAGTGGCTATGGGGTCTATTTCACAAACGCTGACCTGAAAGCCAGACGTACGAAAAACCAAGAGCAACCGATTTCCGGGGACCACGCCCTCTTGCTGTGCAGGCAAGCGATCCTGGGAAAGCTTCACTATCCGAGTTCTGCAGATTTTAGCGCTCTGAGTACATACGTGAGTAATAACGGTACGACGAATCGTGAGGTGATTATCAACTTCACGGCCCTCAACGGCCTGGGGAACCGAATTCCACAGCGTGGCAAGTGCATCGTTGGCCCTCAGGGGCATACAGATGTGACAATTCTCGACCGGTAGGGAGTGAAGCCAGTAACGGCGGCAAACAGGGCGATTTCGGGCCGGCGCTACCGCCTTGACGTCATCGAGCACGCCGGGCCGCCGACCGTGTCCCTTCAAAATAACACGACCCTGGAATTACGTGTTCGACCGGGCACTCGCCGGGTCAAACGCAACGCCTTACTGCAGCAACGGTACCGGCAGCGCCTCCGCGAACAGCTACCGGCGCTGCTCGCCAAATGGGAACCCGCGGTTGGCGTGACAGTTTCCGAGCTGCGCATCAAGAAGATGAAGACCCTTTGGGGCAGCTGCAATACTAAGGCTCGGCGCATCTGGTTGAATCTGGAGTTGGCCAAGAAACCGGTCTCGTGTCTCGAGTACATTCTGGTTCACGAAATGGTCCACTTGCTGGAACGCCACCACAACGAGCGCTTCCGCGAGTCGATGGATGCCCTGATGTCTTCGTGGCGCCTATGCCGAGAGCAACTGAACCAGGCCCCGTTGGCGCACGAAGCATGGAAGTATTGAGGGCAAGTTGGCCTGCCCGATAATCAGATAGAAGTGCTGGCCGGCTCAACCTGCACTGCAAATTCAAGTACCACACGCAATCCCGGCCCAGCATCTTCCAGGCGCAAGGTCGCGTCATGCAGTTCAGCGATGGCTCGGACCAGGGCCAGACCCAAGCCAGAACCGGGCATATGGCGGCTACAGTCGAGCCGATGGAAGGGTTGCAGCACGTTTTCACGCTGGTCTTCAGGGATGCCCGGGCCATCGTCGCTGACCCAGGCGAGAATTCGCGACCCCTGCCGCAGCAAGCCCATGGTGATGTGGCCACCGACCGGGGTATGTCGCATGGCGTTCTCGATCAGGTTCACGAAGGCCTGGGCCAGCAGTTCACGATCACCCACTACGTGGATAGCGGAGGCGATGTCACTTTGTAGGTCATGCGCTTCCTCTTCGGCTACGACCGTGTACATGTCTGTTAGCTCGCGTAGCAGGGTACTGAGGTCAACCGTGGCAAAGCCGCTTCGGGCTTCTCCTGATTCCATGCGCGCTATGCGCAGCAAGGCCTGGAAGATGGTGAGCAGTTCATCAATATCGGCTAAGGCCTCATCGAGAATCTGCTCGAGTTGTTCGCCGCTGGGGGGCTGCGCGCGGGCTTGCTCAAGTTTGCGCCGCAGGCGGGTCAGCGGAGTGCGTAGATCATGGGCTATATCGGCACCAATGCGCCGTACCTCGGCCAGCAGTGCTTCGATGCGGTCGAGCATCTGGTTGACCGTGCCAGCGATGTGGTCAAACTCATCGCCACTACCCCTCACCGGCATGCGTCGGCTCAGCTCACCGCCACGAATGATCGTGGCCACTTTGGACATCTCACTGGCTCGACGCAGCAAGCGGCGACCCACCAGCACCCCCAGCAACAAGGACAGGATCACCATGAACAGCAGGGCACTGAGGAAAATCTTGCCAGCACTTTCCTGCATTTGGTCGATATAGAAGCGATCACGACCGACCACCAGTAGGGCCCCCTGAGGAGTCCGCAGTGAATAAAGCAGGAGAATATGGGGGGTGCGGTGCTGTTGCCGGGCAACCGGGGTGACCCGCGGCAAAACCGTCCACTTGGACCAACCCAAATGTAGTGGCTGATGATTTAGGTTACCCGCCAATTGAGTGCCATCGAACCCGTACAGCGCATACCAACGTGGTAAGGGAGCATCCAGATTTACGCGTTCGTCGATCTCGGTACGCAGGGTATCCAGACCCTGGTGTTTGGCCAGGGCCACCAGATCTAACGCATCAGTGCGAATGTCATTACGCAGCCGGGTCTGACTTTCACGCGTAAACCCCACATACATGGCAGCGGCCATGACCACCGAGGCAAAGGTGAACAAGCCGGCCAGTAGCAGGGCCAGACGAAAAGCGCTGGTAGTCCGTGCAGCTTGGGGGACTGTGGAGGAAGATTGCGAGCGTGGGGGATGGCGGGACAGAATTTTCACAGGTTAGTTACGAACAGTGCCGCCTGTTGAACGATAATTCGAGACAATCCAGGCGGCTACCCCAGGTGCGCCGCCGCTTTATCCATACTCTGACCAACGATCAGCTTTCAGACCGAATTGCTCGTACCCGGTAGCCATAGCCACGTACGGTTTCGATCAATTCACCCTGGCCTTTACGGTTCACCTTGTTGCGCAAACGCGACATATTGGTTTCTACCACACTGGTTCGTGGGTCAAAATGAAAATGCCAGACCTGCTCCAGCAGCATGGTCCGGGTTACAACCTTACCGGCATGCTGCATGAGAATTTCCATCAGTCGAAATTCGGTGGGGGTCAAATCGAGAATTTTCCCGGCACGGGTGAATTCATGGCGAGTCAGATCGAGACGTAAAATACCGGCTTGAAAAATACTGCGAACCGGGTTCAGGGGCGGTCGACGCCCCAGAGCACGCAACCGGGCCACCAGCTCGGCAAACGCAAAAGGCTTGCCAAGATAATCATCGGCCCCGGCATTTAGGCCTTCAATCCGCTGCGGGGTATCACTCAAGGCCGTGAGCATGACGATGGGAGCATGCACATCAGCGGCGCGGATCGACTTGATCAAGGTAATGCCGTCCATTTTCGGCAACATACGATCGACCACCATGCAGTCGAAATAACTTTGGGTGGCTAGCAGCAATCCTTCCTGACCATCGATGGCTATTTCGGTCTGATAGCCTTCTTGCTCCAGTCCCCGTGCTATCCACTCGCGGGTTTCATCATCATCTTCAATAATCAATACACGCATGAGTCTGCGGCTCCCTCATTGATGGCGTTCTGCGATGGCAGGATTTATCCACACGTCGATAGCCATGATACCCCGCAGGTCTTCGAGACCCATGGAGGCAACGGGTGGGGGCTAGCGTCGAGACCCGGCTGCCAGCTTACCTGCTCATGCATCTCATATCTATCCTGTTGACTATACAGGGAATTATCGCCCGTATAGAGTACCCACTAAGTATTCTCCAGCATTTTCTGAAATACCTCATATACCGACAAGAGAGGTAGCCTTAGGTTGCGGGCACCACCCTCCGTGAGGGTCCTGAGATCACGACAGCTCCACCGCCAGGCGATAGCGCACTTGGCAGATGCGTAAGGTCTGCCCTGGCTACCGGGTCTAAACTGTCAGCCTGTCGCTCACTGAGGAAGACCCATGTCAACGCCTACTGCTGTATCGACTGAATCCCACGATTTTTCCGGCCTGCGGGCCATCTTCCTGAACTGCACCCTCAAGCCCAGTCCAGAGCTTTCGCACACCGAGGGACTGATCCGTATCGCTCGCAGCATCATGGAAAAACACGGGGTGGAGGTCGAAGTATTGCGGCCGGTGGATTTCGACATCGCCTGCGGCGTGTATCCCGACATGACCGAACACGGCTGGGAACACGATGAGTGGCCCCCACTACAGGATAAGGTGATGGCCGCCAACATCCTGGTGGTGTGTACGCCGATCTGGCTGGGCGACAAATCATCCGTGTGTAGCAAGGTGATTGAACGGCTCTACAGTTATTCAGGCGAACTCAATAAACATGGCCAATACGCCTATTATGGCCGTGTCGGTGGTTGTCTGATCACTGGCAACGAAGACGGTGGCAAGCACTGCGCGATGAACATTCTCTACTCGTTACAGCATCTCGGCTACGTGATACCTCCGCAAGCCGATGCCTGCTGGCTGGGTGAAGCCGGACCGGGTCCATCGTATCTGGATCCGGACTCGGGAGGCCCTGAAAATGACTTTACCAATCGCAATACCACCTTCATGACCTGGAACCTGATGCATTTGGCACAGATGCTGCACCAAGCTGGGGGTATTCCTGCACATGGTAACCAACGGGTAGCTTGGGATGCCGGCTGCCGCTTCGACTTTCCTAACCCCGAATACCGCTAAGCAACTCGGTTAGCGGATAGCCAGACCACGGGATGTCGGTCGTAGTAGAGGGCTGGCGCAGACGATCCAAGTACCTTGGTCCTGCTTAGACGAACCAGGCTCAAGAGTGGATGCGTGCACCCCGTTCTCGCCAACCCAATCGTTGTCTCCCAACACTTGGCTGACTGGCAACCACCCGCGCTCCAGCGCAAGTCCATCACTTTGGTTCGTAGTGAACAGCGCAATGTGTTAAGCGGTTTTCGGCCGTTCCAGGATACAGGCTACGCCCATGCCACCGGCGGTACAGATTGAGATCAAGCCACGGCCACTGCCACGTTCGGCTAACAGTTTTCCCAGGGTGGCGGTTACCCGGGCTCCGGTTGCGGCAAATGGATGGCCGACTGCCAGCGAGGATCCATGTACATTGAGACGCTCAGGATCGATCCTACCCAGGGCTTTTTTGCGTCCCAGCCGATCCCGGCAGTAGTCCTCGCTTTCCCAGGCCTTCAAGGTACACAACACTTGGGCGGCGAAGGCTTCGTGAATTTCGTAGAAATCGAAGTCCTGCAGTTTCAGACGGCTTGCCTGCAGCAAACGTGAAACAGCAAGTGTCGGCGCCATCAGCAAGCCCTCGCCACCGACATAGTCCACCGCGGCTACCCGCGAGCCTTTGACATAGGCCAGAATCGGTAGGCCTCGCTGCTTAGCCCATTTTTCGCTGGCCAACAAAACGGCGGCGGCACCATCGGAAAGACCGGTGGAATTGCCCGCTGTGAGGGTTCCTTGGCCTGAGCTGCGATCGAACGCTGGCGACAGTTTAGCCAGTTTTTCCAGGCTGCTGTCCGCACGCAAAAAGCCATCGCGCTGGAGTCCGCGGAACGGTACCAGAAGATCCTTGAAAAAGCCCTGCTCATACGCAGCCGCCAGCTTCTGGTGACTGGCCAGAGCCAGGGCATCCTGCGCCTGGCGTTCGATATGCCATTGGCGGGCCATCTGCTCACAGTGCTCGCCCATGCTTTTGCCGGTGCGGGGTTCGGCCACCCCGGGGAAAGCCGGTTTCAGTTCGCGCAGTGAAAATCCACGTACCGCCACCTTGAGGCGATCAACGGCGGTTTTCGCGCGATTGATTCGCAGCAGCCGCTTGCGCAAGCGTTCGCCATACACAATGGGTACATCGCTGGTGGTATCACTACCTCCGGCAATGCCGACATCGATCTGCCCACAGGCGATCTTATTGGCAATGAGGATGACATTGTCCAGCGAAGTGCCGCAGGCGCGCGCGGTGGTGATAGCCGGTGTGGTAGCTGCCAAGCCTGAGGAAAGGGTAACTTCGCGGGCTAGATTCCAATCCAAGGAATGCTTGATTACCGCTCCGAAAGCGACCTCGCCAAGCTCCAGGCCGTGCAAATCGAAGCGTTCTACCAGCGCCCCAAGAGTTTTGACCGCCATGCCTAGATTGCCAACCTCGGCGTAAGCGGTGTTGTTACGGCAAAACGGAATGCGCACCCCGCCGACCAGAACCACACGCCTCGTATTTACAGCCATTGCATTGTCTCCATCGGTTACGACAAGGCTAGCGTGCCTGTGCTTGCGGCGAAAGCCCAAATAAGTCCAAGGCTTGCTAGAATGGCTCGGTTTGTACGGATCTTTTGCCATGCCTGACCGGGTTATTTTGCACGCTGCGCTGGCCCTTGAGTTCAGTGCGCTTGACAACAACACATCCTCGCTGGTTTTCAGTCGCCAACTCACTGAACACATTGCCGAGGGGATTGCCGAGGATCTGCGGGGTCTGCTGCCGGGTATCGAACGGGCTCGCCTACTGGTGGGCGGTACCACGCTAGACGCGGCAGAAATTCTACGCCCCGGGTTTCCCGTGCATGCGGCACTAGAAGAACTGGGTACACGTTTTCGACCTCAACAAACCGGGGTACTGGCCTTCGGTGCACATGCTGGACGCATGCCCTTGTCTGCACTGCGTCCCGAGGCAGCCTTCGCTGCCAGCCCAATGCGCTATCTGCCCCTGGTCATCCAGGTTCCTAAAGATGATGCGGCCGCCTTGAGCCAGGCTCTGGAAGAACAACTGGCACAGCGCGGTGAAGCCGGTACCGCCACTGCCGACCGGATCATGCGGGCCTTGGATCAACCCCTCGAACACGCCCGCTACATGAGTCTCACCGATTTGATCGCCATGACCTGCGTACAGTTTGAACACGCCGGTTTCGCCGCGCACTGGGCTTTACTGGAGACCGCCTTGCTCAGCCCTGAGCGTGAGGAGCAGGCCCTCAGTCCGAATGGATTGGCACTGTACTGGCGAGATGCCAAGGTCTGGGCTGAAACCCCACGTGCGCGGGTTGCCCGCAGTGAACTCCCTGACCAGGAACGGGCCAGTCAGTATGCCGCAGCAGTATATGACCTGCGCCAGGCCTACGCCTTATTCCGTGCCCACGCACTGTCCTTCGACGGTCTCGAAGCCCACTACGATGAGGCAGGTTATTTGCTGGAGGAACTGGATCAAGCGGTTTCCGGAGGGGCCGCCCCGATCCTGGTTCGTCACACTGCCCCCGGCCTCGGCACTATCGCCCTCAGCCTGATTCAACCTGCAGTCCAACCGCGAACCCTGGCCTTGGGTACGCCCCTGTGTACAGCTGGCCTGCAGGCCTTGCGGGCGGAGTTTCTCCGCCAACATGCCGTGGGCCTGGAACAGCCAGCGGCCGAGTCATTGCGAGTGGATGCCTTGGGACGCCCTGAGGTGCCGTCTGCAACCCTACACTGACCGATCTACCACCCCGCTGGCGAGCCCCCCGCAAGGCTATCTTGCCAGGCTTACGTTCCGCCTTGTTGGTACATCCGGTATTCGCTCGGATTCATACCCAGCGCTGCGTAGGTTTGCTGGGCTCGCAGGTTGTCCTGTTCGACATACAGACGAACTCCAACTCCTCTTGCCACCCGAACACATTCCAGTACAGCCCTGTATAGAGCCCGATAGACACCGCGACGGCGTGCTTCAGGGCGTACAAACACACTCTGGATCCAGAAGAAATCACCCGCCCGCCAATCACTCCATTCGTAGGTATACATCAGAGTGCCGAGGCTCTCGCCAGCACGCTCTGCAAGCAGATAGCGACCGCGCGAGGGCTGCTCGAAAACCCCTTGTACCCCGCGTTGCAGGCGCTCGCGGTTGAGCTTTCGAGACTCGGTTTCCCAAGCCATCGCCTCAGCGCAGGCCACCAGAAAGGGGCCGTCGGCGGGTTGCGCAGCACGAATCTTGAGCGCAGCGGTCATAAGTATGTGTCTCCTCAAATTGTTATTCCGGTTAGGGTGCGACCGACCTGTTGGGTGGGTGCATTCCCGGGGCGGCCGTCATCCCTGGCGCAGACCCGGAATCCCACATGTGGTCGTTACAACAAGACCCATGGCCGCGAGTAAGATTATCAAAATTCCGGCTACCCGTTGCCTGTCCATGAGGGACATTACGGGATTCTCACCTCCGCGGTATTGATGAACCGGGATGGCAGTTTTCACTGCCCAGGATCTAGCGAGGTGTTGAGCAAGCGCTGTTAACTAGGTCAAGGCAACCGGCAAGTCCCCCTTTTGGCAAATACTCATGACACGGCAAGCACCTGGTGAGCGCTTGGAACAACTCAGCAGCCTTCGCTAACCCGCGATTGCCGTACTGCACTGACATCCGCATTCAAGGTCTGTTTGCGAGCTTGTCAAGTTTGAGCCGAGCCCCTGGTAGAGACACTCGATCCCAAGGCCCTTCGGTGTATCCATCAATCGGTAAGAATTTTGAGCCCACCGGGAGGTAATGCCAGCGCTGCAAGCTTGGGATTTTTTCGTAGTATCTCGATCTCGTTAGCCAGAATGTAGGCGGCCTCATGCAACATTTCATCAGGCCGCTGGTTCTGCCGGCGTCGCTGGGCCAGGTTTTCTGACACGCTGCGCTCACTAGGTAACAGGCCATCATCTGCTTTGCGCCGCTTTACCTGCGCTGATTTACTCTTACTCGCTGGGATCTTATTGCCATTGCGATGTAGCGTGGCCGCTTCGATCTTTTTCTCTGCCGCCTTGAAAGCAGCTTGCCGCGCTTCGAAAGCTTTACGCTCCAGATTGCGGATGGTGTAGTTCAGGGAGATCGATGTCTCATCCTGTAACTTGCGTACGCTAGCCAGTTCCTTGAGCATCAGTTGCCAGGAAGAATTGTGGGCTATATGCAGCTTATGTTCACGGCGCAGAATCGGCAGCAAGGATGTCAGATTAGCTACCTTGGTGTAATGAGCGGCTGGAATATGGCTCCATGGCAAAGCATAAGGGTTGCTTGATTCCCCAAAATCCTTGGGGTTGATTGTCTCGGGAAAGATAATATCCGGCTGTACACCCCGCAGCTGGGTCGAGCCTCCATTGACCCGAAAGAACTCCGCAATGGTCATTTTCAATTCGCCATATTTTCTGCTGGGTGGACTGGCGAGTCGATTCAGATTAATCAGCGTCTGTACCGTACCTTTCCCGTAGGTGTTGTGACCGATGATCAACGCTCGGCCATAATCCTGCATCGCAGCGGTGAAGATTTCCGAGGCCGAGGCTGAGCTACGATTCACCATAACCGCCATAGGTCCATCCCAGACCCGTGTTTCATCGCTGTTCTCAACCTCGATCTGCCCCCTGTTGTTACGTACTTGTACCACTGGACCCTTGCCGATAAACAGTCCCGACAATTCGATGGCCTCACTAAGCGAACCCCCGCCATTATTACGCAAGTCAATGATGATTCCGTCAACTTTTTCCTTTTTTAGTTCAGTGAGCAATTTGGCCACATCACGGGTCGCACTGCGGTAATCGGGATCGCCTCTGCCTCGGGCGGCAAAATTCTCGTAAAAGGCTGGTAGAACTATCACCCCAATGCGCAACAACTGCCCTTGTTCATGGATAGAAATCAGTTTCTTCTTTGCTGCCTGATCTTCGATAGTGATTTTCTTGCGAATAATCGTGATCGATTCATGTTTTGCGGCCACTCCCGCGTCTGCGGGTAGAACCTGTAGTCGAACCACGGTGTTCTTCTTGCCGCGAATCAGGGCAACCACATCATCGATACGCCAACCGACCACATCCACCCACTTACAACTCTTGCCCTGTGCCACGGCGGTGATTCGATCACCCGCACGTAGCTCCGACCGGGACGCCGGACTCCCTGGAATGATCCGTCGAATGGTCGTGTAATCATCGCGGCGCTGCAACTCCGCACCAATTCCATCAAGAGAAAGTTTCATCGCAATATTGAAATTTGCGCTGGCCCTCGGTCCAAAATAATTGCTATGCGGATCATTCGATCTTGCATAGGCATTCATGAATGTTGAAAATACATCCTCGCTATCGATCTCTTGCG
>CAYOLM010000028.1:0-11599 GCA_964404785.1 uncultured Mizugakiibacter sp. | reverse complement strand
TTGGTGAGGTGGCTGAGATGGTCAATATCGGTACCTTGAGTGCGTTCATCGTGATTTGTGCTTCGATCATCGTGTTGCGGATGCGCCAGCCGGACTTGCCGCGGCGGTTCCGTACCCCATGGGTGCCGTGGATACCGTTGCTCGGTATCGGGTTTTCAGTGTTTCTGATTTATGGCCTGCAGACCATCACCTACTGGCGTTTTGTGATCTGGATGGTGCTGGGTTTGCTGATCTATTTTGGTTATGGCCTCCGTCACAGCAAACTGGCGCAGACCGATCGGACCCGCTGATACTCAGAGTGCGAGTTCGCAGCGGTTACGGCCGAGTTGTTTGGCCTGGGTCAAAGCCCGGTCGGCACGTGCTAGCAGTGGTTCGACCCGGGTTTCTTCGGGCTGGCGGGTGGCTACGCCGATGCTGATGTTGAGGTTGCTGCCGAATACCCGGAGGGCGCCGACTGCCTGGCGCAGGCGTTCGGCTGTGAGCAGGGCGGAGTGCGCATCGAGGCCGGGTAGCAACACGGCAAACTCTTCACCTCCGATACGCCCGACCAGATCGGCATCGCGCAGTTTGGCACGGAGCGCCTTACCGATTGCCCGTAAAGCCTCATCACCCGCGGCGTGGCTGTGTTCGTCGTTGATCCGCTTAAAATGATCGGCGTCCAGATACAGCACCGATAGTGCTACCTGTCGCGTCACGCAACGACTGAGCAGACCTTTTGCCAGCTTGAAAAAACGGTGACGGGTGGCGAGGCCGGTGAGTTCATCCACATAAGCGATCTGCCGCAGCCGTTGTTCCAGGTGGAACTGTTCCCGAATCATGCGGTTGATATAGCGGTAGGTCACGCTGGCAAGGATCACCACGATGACCAGGTCACCGATGTATTGGAATCGTTCCCAGCGATCCAGGGAGGACAACAAGAGCAGGGGTAAGGGGCCGATGACGCAACTTATCAGCATGGCAAGAATGAAATCGCGATGGCACTGCCAGACGGGTACCGACACGATGGGTACCAGGATATAGACCGGCAGGATCCAGGCCGTACCTTCGCTGCGGCCGTAACCATTCAGAAAAATTCCGATCTCCAACAGAATCAAGGTACTCAGGCCAAGTATTCCGAACCAACGCGCCTGGCGTTGGGTCAAGACGATAACGTTGACGATGACCAGGGCGATGGCTGGCAGGATGCGCAGCCACAGGGGGATCCGGGAATGCCCGACCAACTCGCCGATGATGACGAAGGCTGTATAGCTCAACAAGCTGGTCATCAGCAGCGCCCGCACCACCGGACCCAGGTGCCGTTCGAGATAGCTGGACAGGTCGTATTGTTCTTCCATGATCATGGAGTGGGGTACGGTTTTCGATACCATGCGTGGAAGGGTCTCTCAAGTAGTCCAAAAAGCTATATGCAAAAATTAGACCAATATCTACCATAAATACAAATATTTATATCTACTTCTTGATAATGCCGGCAAGTACGGCTCAAAACCGATTCCTAGAAAAAATCCGTATGCATAATGGGCCTTGCCGGCATCTGCCGATGGTTCAGGTACGTCATGCCATGCCTCGACAGCAGCATAGCGGCCTGCGCATACTACGAAGCTGTCACCACTAACGCCAATCCGGGCCGGTTCCGAATATGTCTCCACTGGTTTTTATCGTCTGGATGTTCAACGTGGTGGTCGATACCGGGGGTCAGCTGGCCTTCAAAGCAGCGGCGGCCCATGGTGATGAAGGCGGTGGAATGGCCCACTGGCGCGCCATGGCGCGGCGTCCCTGGCTGTGGTTGGGGATCTTTTTTTTCTGTGCCGAGTTTATTCTCTGGTTGGTGTTTCTCTCCTTGGTGCCCCTGTCGGAAGGCATCCTGTTGGGTTCGCTGAACATTGTGACGGTGTTAGTAGGGGGGCGGATTATCTTTAACGAGCGCCTCAATGGCCGCTGTCTGCTGGGTATTTTCCTGATTGCGGCGGGCGTTGCCATAGTGGGGCTGGCATGAATATACGGCGTTTTTATCTGTTTGGTTTTCTGCTGCTGCTCACCTTCGACACGGTTTCGCAGCTCAGTTTCAAGTTGGCCGCTAACCATGCCATCCCCCAGGCATTGGCGCTGTCCTGGCTATTTCGGGTGGCCACGGCACCGTGGATCTATGGTGCTGTGCTGGGCTATTTGGGTGCTTTCGTGACCTATATGAGTCTGTTGCGGCATGCCCCGGTCGGGGCCGCTTTTGCCGCTTCGCATTTACAGGTGGTGAGCGTGATACTGGTTTCGGCCTGGCTGTTTCACGAACGTTTGAGTCTGGCGGAACTGCTAGGTAGTGCACTGATTGTGGCAGGTATTTTGGTACTCTCGACGAATAAGCCGGATATCCGACCCGCAGATTCTGCCGTTACGCTGCCTAACGATGATCGCCCGGGGTCTTGAGATTCCTCCTACAGCGGGTCTGCCGGCCTACTGGCGAGACCTGTTGCCGCCCTGGCAGGGAAAGCTGGAAGCCGCAGCCGCCACGTTCATAGATGTGGATTTCCCAGTGCTGGCGGTGGCTTCCGGTGCTGCGGGTCTACTACTTGCTTTGCGCACGCTGGCTGATCTGGATGGTCGGCGCAAAACTGTAATCATTCCAGCTTACACCTGCCCGTTGGTCGCATTGGCGGCGTATCAGGCAGGGTTGGAGATTCGGCTATGCGATGTCGTCGCCGATGGCTTTGACCTTGATCCACAACAGCTCAAAAAGCTCTGTGATCGCGATACTCTGGCGGTGCTACCGACCCATCTTGCCGGTCGGGTGGCTGAGGTGGCCAGGATTCGGGCGATTGCCAAAGATTGCGGGGCGTTCGTCATCGAGGATGCGGCGCAAGCGCTGGGGGCGCGCATCCGCGGGCAGAGCGTGGGCCTGGTCGGTGATATCGGTCTGTTCAGTCTGGGTGTCGGTAAGGGTCTGAGCACCTATGCCGGAGGATTGTTATTGGCCCGCGACCCCTATTTGCGGCAGGCGCTGGCGGCTACGGCTCGCCGCCTGCTGCGACCGCATCGCGGTTGGGAAGCGTGGCGTATCCTGCAATGGCTGGGTTACCTCGCTCTGTATCACCCCCGGGGTCTGGTGTACGCATATGGTCGACCGCTGCGCCGCGCTTTGCGGCGCGGAGATCTGCTGGCTGCGGTCGGCGATAATCTACCCCGGCACATCCAGTTACTGCGTATGGGCCGGTTTCGCGCCAGTGTGGGGACGCGGGCCTTTGCACGATTAGCCGCGTTTCATACCCGTACCGAGATTCAGGCCCAGCACCGGGTGGCCCGCTTGCAGGCTATCGAGGGGGTACAGGTGTTGCGGGATACCGTAGCAGGCCGGGGGGTGTGGCCGGTGCTTATGTTGCGCTTACCTAGTGAGGCAAAGCGTGATGCGGTTCTTCGGCAATTGTGGGGTGAGCGCCTGGGCGTGACCCGGATGTTTATCCACGCGATACCGGATTATCCTGCTCTGCAGCAGCTGATTTGTTCCGCACATGTACCGAACGCTCGGGCGCTGGCGGCCACCACGCTTACCGTGTCCAACAGCCTATGGCTGGATGAGGCCGGATTCAGCAAGGTGTTGCAAGTGATTACGAAACAGCTGTCAGCGGCTGAGGATGGTGTCAAGAATTAGCGGCGGGTGGCACTGGTCCGCGTTTTGAAACGATACATGGCAGGCTGGTTTTGTGAGCCTTGCCACCGACTCATACCGTATGGCTTGCTATGATGCAACGCTTAACCCATTCGCAGGCGGCGGCTGAAGTGATATTTTTGGCTGTGGATGGCTGGGTCTGATTGACGACCGGTTCACTCGGTTGCCAGCGGGGAGGCAGGAGAAGCTTGCAATTTTGTAAGCTTACCGTCACAGATATGGCAATCAAGATTGAATATAGTGACAATACCCTTTTGCACGGATGCTTCTAATCGATTATTCAGGCAACGCATGATCAAACAAGTTGACTATTGGCTCGAAGGTGGTTCGCAGGGCGTTTTGCTCATCCATGGGCTGACGGGCACGCCCACGGAGATGCGTTTTATCGCCAAGGGGCTGCAGAAGCAGGGCTTTACGGTGTATGCGGCGCAGTTGGCCGGACATTGCGGTAGCGTTGCCGACTTACTGGCAACGGGCTGGCACGACTGGGCGGACAGTGTGGCCGCAGCGGCGGAAAAACTTTCTGCACGAGTGGATCGGATGTTTGTCGGTGGGTTGTCGATGGGTGCCTTGTTGGCGCTGAATTATGCCATTGAGTATCCTGATAACGTAGATGGCTTGGCTTTGTATGGTGTGACCTTCCGGCATGACGGCTGGTCAGTACCGGCCATTGGCAGATTCTCTTTTCTTTTACCCTGGGTGATCCCGTTGGGAATCGGTCGTCACCGGGTATTCATCGAAAGCCATCCTTACGGATTGAAGGATGAGCGCATGCGCAAACGGGTGGTCGAGGCAATGTCCGGTGAGGATTCCAGTACCGCAGGATTGCCCGGTCATCCGTGGCCGGCACTGGCTGAGTTGTTTCGGTTGTCACGCCGGGTTCGGGCACATCTGGGAAGGGTCTACGCTCCGACTCTGGTGGTTCACGCGCGCCAGGACGACATCGCCAGTTTTCGCGGTAACGCCGAAGTAGTCTTGCAGGGCGTGCACGCACCGACCGAATTACTGGCCCTTGAAGACAGCTATCACATGGTCACTCTGGATGGTGAGCGACAACAGGTTATCGATCGTTCCGTGAGTTTTTTCCAACGCCTGGCACGATCACCCAGCCCGGAAGCTGGGGACGAGGAACAATTTGGCCTTGATGCGTTGGCTGTTGAGTAGAGCCCACTCTCGGTTATGCTACGCCATTGCGGCCAAGGCACCGTGCCCTGTCCTACCTCAGGAGTTGTTCAATCATGACGCAGAGCGTGGCGGACACCATTTTCGACATCATTGCTAAAGAATCTGGTATCGAGCGATCCAATATCAGCATGGATTCTACCTTGAAAGAACTGGGAATCCAGTCGCTGGATGCTGTTCAAATCCTGTTTGAACTCGAAGACCACTTCAACATTACCATGCCTGATAGAGACCCTGATTTCGATACCGAGTCGGTAAAGGGGCTGGTAGAAACCGTACAGAAGCTCTTGGCTCAGCAGCAGCAAGCCGAGCCGTCTGCCGGGGAGTAATTGCGTGCGTCGGGTCGTCGTCACCGGGATGGGCTGCATCAGTCCGCTGGGGCTGAATGCCCGTGATACCTGGAAGGCGATGTGTGAAGGAATCTGCGCCATTGCGCCAATCGAATCGGTACCTCGCGACTCTCTGCGTTGTGGTATCGCCGCTGAAGTGCATGATTTCGACCCGCAGGCGCACTTTGACCCTAAACGGCTGATTTTGCTGGATCGCTTCAGCCAGTTTGCCTTGGTGGCCGCAGCGGAGGCCATTGCCCAATCCGGGCTGGCCCTGGATACTCCGGAACTTAGTCCCCGCACGGCTTGCGTGATCGGTACAGGCATCGGTGGCGAATTGACCCACGATGAGTCGGCACGGCGCATGTATGCTGAGGGTAAGCCGCGTTTGCACCCTTTGACGATCGTCCGCCTGATGGCGAATGCGCCATCCAGCCAGATCAGTATGGCCTTCGGCGTTCGTGGCCCAGCCTACGCCGTCAGCAGTGCTTGTGCTTCGTCGAATCACGCGATCGCTCAGGCCTTCGATCTGATCCGCAACGGTCGGGCCGATGTGGCGATCAGCGGAGGCAGTGAGGCCTGCATCTCTTTGGGAGGGATGCGGGCCTGGGAGGCTATGCGGGTGCTGGCTGACGACACTTGCCGTCCTTTTAGTAAGCAGCGCCATGGTCTGGTACTGGGTGAGGGTGCGGGAATCTTCGTACTCGAAGCATTGCCACATGCCCAGGCCCGTGGCGCCACAATTCTGGCTGAGCTGGCGGGGATCGGGCAGTCCGCCGATGCCGGTGATATTGTTTATCCTTCGGCAGAGGGTGCCGCTTCTGCTATCCGGGGGGCGCTCGCTGATGGTGGTCTGAATGTCGATCAGGTTGATTACATCAATGCGCATGGTACGGGTACTCAGGCCAACGACTGCACCGAGACCGGTGCCATCCATCTGGCGCTGGGCAGCCATGCACAACGGGTCGCGGTGAGTTCTACCAAATCCATGCACGGGCACGCCCTGGGCGCGGCCGGTGCCATCGAGTTGGTTGCCGTGCTCGGAGCTCTGCGCGAAGGCGTGGTTCCGCCCACGGTCAATTTCATCGACCCCGACCCGCAGTGCGATCTCGACTACGTGCCGAACGTAGCGCGCGATATGCCGGTACATGCCGCCCTTAGTCATTCCTTCGCATTTGGCGGACTCAATGCCGTGTTGGCCTTGCGCCGCTGGCCTAACTGAGTTCTGCAGACGGCCAGGTTTCAATACAAATCCACGGGGTCCACATCCAGTGACCAACGGGTGTGGTGCTTGGGTGCCAGGGTTTCCACAATAGGAACCCAAGCTGCTAGCACCTGGTGGAGTCGCGCCCGACTCGTCGCTTCCAACAGCAGTTGCCCGCGTTGCATGCCACGCAGCCGGGGGATGGGTGCAGGCATCGGCCCAGCCACCTCAATCCCCGGATGAGCGGGTAGTGCCGCCAGAGCGGCGTCGAGAAAGGCCTGCAGGCGACTTTCGGTACCGGCCCGTGCTCGCAATAATGCCTGTTGTCCGTAGGGGGGCAGGTGCGTTATGCGGCGCTCCTCCAGCAGTTCGGCGGCCGTGGCCGAGTAGCCTCCCTGCAATAATCTGGACAGTAGCGGATGATCCGGATGATGGGTTTGCAGCAGGACCCGTCCCGGATAACTGGCACGGCCCGAACGGCCAGCAACCTGTACTATCAATTGCGCCATGCGTTCCTGAGCGCGAAAATCGATACTGTAAAGACCTTCGTCGAGGCTGCTGATGGCGACCAGGGTAAGACGGGGCAGATCATGGCCCTTGGCCAGCATCTGGGTACCTATCAGTAGCACCGGGCCCTCTGCCGGGAGACGTATTTCCAGGGCTTGCATGGCCATGCGGCTGGGGGTGCTGGCACGGTCCACGCGTAATAGTGGAATGCTCGGAAAGTGCTCAGCCAGGGCCGCCTCCAGTCTTTCGGTACCGTGTCCTTGAGCGAGTAAATTGGGTGAGGCGCAGGTCGGACATTGCGTAGGAACGGGCTGTCGCGCCCCACAATGATGACATTGCAGGTGGTGAGGTTGTTCATGCAGGGTCAAGGGCCGGGAGCACTGTTGGCACTCGGCATGCCAGCCGCATTGGCGGCACAGCAAAACCGGCGCATAACCTCTGCGGTTGCGAAATACCAGGGCCTGCTCACCGCGGCTGAAAGTCTGTTGCAGGGCTGCAAGCAAGGGTGCGCTGAGACCATCGCGGGCAAAATAGCGGCGCAGATCGATAATCTCCACCTTGGGTGGGGGGCGAGCATTGACCCGCTCGCGTAGAGTTAGCAGTTGATAGCGGCCGCGCTGTACATTGGCCAGACTTTCCAGCGAAGGCGTGGCTGAGCCCAGCACGATAGGCACCTGCAGTGCCTGGGCTCGAACCAGGGCCAGATCACGGGCGTGGTAGCGAAAGCCTTCCTGCTGTTTGTAGGAAGTATCGTGTTCTTCATCAATGATGATCAGCCCCGCCTTGGGCAGGGGTGCAAACACCGCCGAGCGGGTACCGAGCAGCACCGTAGCAGCGCCGCTTGCGGCGTGCAGCCAGGCGCGGGCGCGGGCCCCGTCGGCCAGGCCGGAGTGCAGGATTGGCACGCGGATACCCAAACGTTGCTCGAAGCGGGCAACAGTTTGGGCGCTGAGGCCGATTTCAGGAACCAGTACTAGAACCTGCAGGCCTTGTCGTAAGGCCTCGGCAGCCAGTTGCAGGTAAACTTCGGTCTTGCCACTGCCGGTGACGCCCTCCAGCAAAAAGCTCTGGAAAGTTCCCAGGCTTGCGGTCACCGTGGCAATGGCTTGCTGTTGGGCTGGGTGCAGCACTGGGCCGGCTTGGGGATGGCGTTGCGGTTCGGGACTCTCCTCAAAGCAGCGTTCGAGCAGACCGGCAGCGAGCAGGCGCCGGGCTGCATCCCGCCATGCCGGTTGTTCACGATACAGTTGTGCTGCGGGCACGGCCGCTGCCGCCAAACGTTCAAGCAAAGCACGGGTATGGCCACGGCGTTGTCCCGTAGCCAGAGCATTACGTCCAGATTCGCTCAAACGATAGCTTGCCTGGCCGCGCAGCGGTAGTGGACGGGCTTGGCGCAGGGCCTGGGGCAGGGCGGTCGCCAGTGCTTCACCCGGGGGTGCCAGCCAGTATTGGGCGGCCCAGAGTGTGCTCGACAGCAATTCGGTATTCAGTATCGGCGCAGAATCAAGAACTCGTTGAATGGGCTTCAGGCGTGCCTCTGGCAGCAGACTGTGGCAGGTTCGTTCAACCACGATACCGACGCGCTGGCTGTGCCCGAAGGGTACGATCACCCGGGTGCCGGGTGCAGGAACGCTGCTACCAGGTGCAGCGAGATAATCAAACAGGCGGTTTAGAGGTACAGGAAGAGCCACGCGAGCAATGCGGGCCTCGGAATCCCCAGCAAGGTTGACTCTGTCGGTCGCTTTCGTGGGCCTCGGTGGATTAGTCAAAAGTATGATTTCCAAGGGAAATATGACTTATCCACATTATCGGTGCATAAGTCTGTGGATGAAGGTGGGTGCAGGCCTCCCAAAGGCCGTCGTATGGGGCTGTCACCTAATCTGCATAAACTTTGAACAATCTGTAATATTCCTTGTATATCAATGTATTGGAAATTCCAATCGAAGTCTTCCAGAGAACTTGCCCGAGTGCCAGGTGAATGAGTATCTATCACTTCGGCTTGTGTACAACCATTCCCCGAATAAATAGTTTCCAGCAAAAAGTTTGCCAATTGGGGGTGAACGGGATGTCGCCGGATGGAGTGGGACACGGCAAATCCAGCAGGCTTAGGATAAAGCGTTGTTGGCGCGCAGCCAGCTGATCGTGGCCGCGGCGAGATCTTGCAGCGGAGTGTGTTGATAGCCGAGCTCTTCACGGGCCCGGCGATCATCTACACGCATCCGCTGACAGCTCAGCGCCACTCCATCACGAGTGATTGCAGGCTCGCGATTGCGTAGCGTGGCAAGGGTTTCTCCCAGCCAGGCATGCAAGTTCAGTATACCGCGCGGCAGACGCCAGCGTGGTGGTGCTACGCCGATGGCCTTGGCAAACTCGACGCACAGCTCCATAAAATCTGCTTCCACCCCACCCAATACCCAGCAGCGAGCTGCAGCGGGGTGCAGCGCAGCGCGCAGGTGGGCACGGGCAACTTCACGTACATCGGCAAAACAGCCGCGGCCCGGTGGGGCCCCAGGCAGGCGACCGGCGGCAATCATCTGCGCCAGTCTGGACCAGTTGTGGCGGTCACCCGGGCCCAACAAGTGCGCCGGTTGCAGTACCGCCGCCTGGATCCGGCCAGCTTCGGCGGCAGCCAGGACGCGGGCTTCAGCTGCGGCTTTGGTTTGGGCGTAATGGATGGATCCGTGTCGCCCAAGTCTGGGCATGGACTCGTTGATCGGTAGCTGCTCGACCCGACCATAGACACTGATACTCGAGGTGTAGACCAGACGAGGTATACCGGCCTGCACTGCGGCATTGAGCAGGACCCGGGTACCTTCAACATTGATGTGCTGTTGCTGATGGCGTTCAGCCCGCCATAGCGAGGTACTGGCAGCGAGGTGGAATATTATGTCCGGCCGGGTAGCAAGAGCCCGGCTAAGCAGGGCGTGATCGGTCAATTCGCCCTGTAGTGTTTCCACCCCTTGTGCATGTAGCCATGCTGCGCTGTCGGCACTGTGGGCCAGGGCGCTGACCCGTAGACCATGCGCCTGCAGTTCGGCCACGACGTGACGACCAAGAAATCCCCCTGCGCCGGTAACGAAAGCGTGTTTCATCCCGTTAGACTACGCGTTCCCGAAGTGCTGTAGCCATCATGACACGTCCTGATCCCGCGCGCGTACTCAGTGAGGCCGGGGCGATGATCCGTCTGGCTTTACCCTTGATTACCGGCCAGTTGGCAGCGGTAGGTATGAGTACGGTCGATGCACTATTGGCTGGCCACTATTCAGCGCAAGTGCTGGCTGCGGTGGCGATTGGCTCAAGCCTGTGGTCGCTGGCTGTGGTCACCACTATTGGGGTGATGATGGCCTTGCAACCTTCGATAGCGCAGTTGGTGGGGGCGGGGAAGCGTGATCAGGTGGGGCCGTTGTTCCGGCAATCCTGGTGGTTGGCGGCGGTATTGGGGGTGGGACTTTTACTGTTCGTGCGCGAAGGTGCACCGTTGCTGGTGCGGGGGATCGGTGTCGAGCCATCCTTGTGGCCGCAGATTACGGCTTTTTTACATGCGGTGGCCTGGGGAATGCCGGCACTGGCTTTCTATTTCACTCTGCGAGGGGTTTCGGAAGGTTTGGGACATACCCGACCCACCATGTATTTTGGTTTCCTTGGCCTCGCTTTGCTAGCTCCGGTTGGTTATGTGTTGATGTTTGGCAAGTTCGGCCTGCCACCGCAAGGTGCCCGGGGCAGCGGTATGGCAACGGCCATAATATTGTGGGTCGATCTGCTGGCTTTCGTGGTCTATGCACGCCGGGCCAAGGTCTATCAAGACTTGCATTTATTCCTACGCCCGCAGCGGCCCAACTGGGTGAAGCTTGCCGAACTGCTGCGCTTGGGGCTGCCCATGGCGGTAAGCTTGATGATGGAAATGGGCCTGTTTGTGGCGGCGGCTTTGGCGATCGGCCGGCTGGGCGTTGACCCGGAGGCCAGCCACCAGATTGCCCTCAATGTAGCTTCACTGACCTTCATGGTGCCCCTGGGTATGTCGATGGCGATTACCGTACGGATTGGTTTTGCCGTGGGGCGTGGCGATGAATCCGCCATACGCTATGCGGGCTTCACCGGTATAGGCCTTACCTTGCTTACGCAAAGTCTGTCTACGGCGTTGATGCTGGGTATTCCGCAGGGGATTGCCAGCTTGTATACTGACAATATGCAGGTCGTGGCGCTGGCTTCGCAGTTGTTGGTGCTGGCCGGCCTGTTTCAATTTTCCGATGGTATCCAGGTGGCTTCGGCAGGCGCCTTACGCGGTCTTAAAGATACCCGCGTGCCCATGTTCATCACCATGTTTGCTTATTGGGTGGTGGGTTTTCCACTCGGTTTGTGGTTTGCCTTTGGGCGTGGCCTGGGCGCCAGAGGGATGTGGATGGGGTTGATCTCCGGGCTTAGCATGGCAGCACTGCTTTTGTTCACACGGTTTTACCTGTATGCCCGGCAACCTTTGCCGGTAGGCCTTTTGGCAGATGACGCCAACAGCCAGCTCGGGTAGGCTTGGCAGCTTCAGATCGGATCACAAGGTCGAGGTTATGGCAGCAGGAAGGCGCAACGGGTTTCTCGGATTTCTGGGAGCGATCTGGTGGGGTATCAATTTCGTCCGCCAGGCACTTTTGAATGTCATTTTTTTCGGCTTGTTACTGCTGCTTATCGGGGTGGCGATGAAAACCTCCCACCCGTCTGCCGAGCTCAAGT
>CAYOLM010000027.1:0-11784 GCA_964404785.1 uncultured Mizugakiibacter sp. | reverse complement strand
CTGATTTGTCGGCAACTTTCAGACCCCGTCGATTGACGAACAGGTAGCGGCCACTAATAGGACTGATCCAGGATAACTTGGCCCGTTGATGTTGGCCTTGGGCATCGAGAAAATCGAACCAGGAACCTTGCTTGAGAGTGCGGATGATCTCCAGCTGTGCAGTATCCAGCATGATTTCGTCGGAGTCGGAGCTGCCATCCTCCAGGGCCTGGGTGACTGCAGGTACGCTTGCAAATTTCAGGACGATGTCCGCAGTGTCCTGATCGCGGGTGTCGATATCGGGGTGTTTGGATGCCAGCAGCGGGGCATCGCTGGAGAGGGTCATTCGTGGAGTCGCTTGTTCACCCAGCAAGGGGGCGTAGATCGTATTCAAATCTACCAAGAGCCGGTTCATGTCCGGCTCATGAAAAGCCACCGTCGACAGGCCCCGCCTGAGGTTTTTTTCAAGGTCGGGCAGCAGGGCGCGCAGTTTGTCCTGGGATGCGACCGTGGGCTTTGGCTCCACACTCCAGATCAAATCATCAATGAAGCGTACCGAGGACTTGTATTCTGCCGATTGTTCCCCCTGCCGCAGCAGTAGAAGCACCAGATAATTTGCCCATGGGCGGGTCAGCAGACTGTGGATCAGGGCTGGAGGGGCGTGATCGCGCATTCTTGAAAGCACTTCGCTGGCAGCCAGGCGGCGGGCGACATCCAGTTTTTCCCGTCCCTTGGCCGCCTCGGCAGCTCGCTGTTCGGAGAGGTTGGCACGTTTCCAGAATGACTGTAGTTTGGCGGTAAACTGCTCGTGTTGGCGTGAGAAGACGTTCAGATCATCGTCAAATTCCGCAAGAATAGTTTCAACTACCTGGCGGACTTCCTTGAGCATGCGCTGATCCGGATCCGCTTCGCGGGTCCAGCCTTTGCCGGCATCGGCCAGCAGGTCAAGCAAGCGTCGTGCCGGGTGGGCACGTGAGGCAAACAGCCTGCGATCCAACACCGCAACCTTGAGATAGGGGATCTGCAGTCGAGCCAGCAAGACCTGCATCTCTGCAGGCAGATTACGATCCTGCAGGATGTATTCGAACAGCATGGCAACCAGGTCGATGGTGTCTTCCTCATCCGCGGAGATTCGCATTCCGCTCTGTCCACTGATCTGTGCCACCTGGTTGAGAAGTTCTTGTTTCAGATGTTGAACATCATCACTTTCCCGGCCAGAAAACCTTGCCTGTGAGCTCATTTTGGCGACTTCTGCTTGCAAGAGTGTCAAGGCATTGAGAATCTGAGTGGGTCCAGGTGGGGGACTGGCGGCATGGTCAGGATTGCTTGAGGTGTCGTGGTTTTCCATCGATTCCTCTGCATGCTGGGGTCTGCGAGCGGCCAGTAGGTCGGCAAGTGTGGAGAGAATTTCCCGTTGCGTTGCAGCGTCCCAATCGGATGGGTCCTGGATGGCTTCGGAATATTCATCCGAGGTGGACGCGGGTTCACGATTACCTGAATAATGGCCTCGCGCGGCCCGTCGGTGCATGGCGGTTGCCACCGGGTTGCGTACTTGCGGCAAAACCCCGGCACTGGCGAGAGTGGCATTGATCTCGTCGTACATGCTGTCGATGTGGCCCAGCACATAGCGATCGAAAAGTTTATAGACGATCAGCTTGATTTGTACATCGGAGACCAGTTCTCGCAATGCCAGTTGGGAAGCAAGGGCCAGAGCAGCTGGATCCAGGGGACCCAAAGCGCTGCCTTCGATACGCACGCCCCCGCATAACACGGACAGGCGTTCATTGAGTGCAAACAGGTGGCGCGCAAAACGCATTTCGGCTTTGCTCGCCATGCTGCTGACAGCCAGGGCTTCTTCCAGTTGACTGTCTTCAATGAGGCTGAGTTCCTGGTTCTCTCCGCTTCCGGCTTCCAGCGGATTTTTGCGGTCGCGTACTTTTCCGGCGGCCAGATCCCTCAAGCGGTCGGTAATATCCTGATTGAACAAGCGTTCGATAATGTTGCGTTTCTTGCGCAGTTCCCGCATGCCGTCAAAATAGGCTACCTGCACAGCATTGTTGGAGGCCTTTTCAGCCAGATCGAACAAGGCGTCGTCAAGATTGTCAAAAAGCGATGCGGTCAACGCATGCAGATGCCGCGATGCAATGGTCTGCACCTTGCCAAGCAGTTCACCGAGCCGCGGCAAGTTCCCCTGTTTGGGAGCGCCAATGGATACTACCTTGGCATTGTGCTTGGAGTCTTTGGCCTGATTCATAAGAAGGATGTATACAGCTCTGCCAAGTCACATTCTCTTACATTTCAGTTGTAATTTCGTGACGGAGTGCGCATTCCTGGATCAGAGTGGGAAATCGTTCAGCTGCACAGTACCTATTCCTTCTTCGGGAAGAAGGACCGGGATGCCGTCGTCGAGGCGATAAATGACCTTGCCATCACGGGTGATCAGACCCTCAGTCAACGGGGACTGAAGGGCTGTGCCGACAACGGTTTCAACCCGTTCTGTTTGAATGGCACGATTTAGCGCAGCCAGTTCTTTGCGCTGCAGTAGGCGTAGTGGGGTCTTGCTGACCGGGCAAACCAGAATATCGAGTAGGCGAGTGTCCATGATGCAGATCCTGTCTGTCTGTGAAGATGATGATCAGTTTGCGGTAGCAAGGGGCTAGGCCTTGTTATCGCGCAAGCACGCAACGCGTACAATAGCTTTTTTTGACGGGGCCAGCCAATGCCGATTCGGGATCAATTACCCCAGGTTGGGGTGGTCATGGGATCACGTTCCGACTGGGAAACGATGCGTCATGCCGTAGAGATGTTAGAACAGTTCGGTATCGCTCATGAGGTACGGGTGGTATCAGCTCATCGAACCCCGGATTTATTGTTTGAATACGCCGCTTCTGCAACCTCACGAGGCTTGGCGGTCATCATTGCCGGAGCCGGTGGTGCGGCCCATTTGCCGGGGATGCTGGCAGCCAAAACGATCCTTCCCGTACTCGGGGTTCCGGTTCAATCGCGGGCTTTGAATGGTCTGGATTCACTACTATCGATAGTGCAGATGCCGGCTGGAATACCGGTTGCCACATTTGCGATCGGCCGGGCCGGGGCGGTTAATGCCGCCTTGTTTGCGGTGGCCTTGCTGGCCAGAGAAAATACCGTTGTGAGTGAGGCACTGCAGCGTTTTCGAAGTGAACAGACCGCAGCAGTACTGACGGCTGCCGATCCGAGGCAGGCATGAAGGCTCCGGTTGTCGGCATTCTGGGTGGCGGACAATTGGCCCGTATGCTGATACTTGCCGGTACCCCGCTAGGAGTACGGTTTCAGGTACTGGATCGTTGTGCTGATGCCTGTGCGGGGGCGCTGGCTCCTCTGAATGTTGCGGATTGGCAGGATCGTGATGCTCTGCAGCGCCTGGCCCGGGCGGTGGACGTGGTGACCTTCGATTTTGAAAATGTTCCGGCTGCTGCGACCGCAGTGATCGCTACCAGCGCTCCGGTATTTCCGCAACCGAATGCCTTGGCTATCGCCCAGGATCGCCTTGCCGAAAAGGCCCTGTTCGCTGAGATTGGTCTGGCAACACCGGCCTTTTCTGCCGTGTCATCACGGGCCGAGCTTGATACCGCTTTGCAGAAGGTAGGGGTTCCAGCGATCTTGAAGACGCGCCGGCTTGGTTACGACGGTAAAGGTCAGTTTCGTTTGTACAGCCTGGCTGATGCCGATCGAGCATGGGCCGCACTGAGTAGTCAGGCCGTGGAATACGAGCTGATTCTCGAAGCTTTGGTCGCTTTCGAGAGTGAGATTTCGGTACTGGCCGTGCGCGGACGCGATGGCGAGTTCCGGGCTTGGCCAGTTACTCGCAACTGGCATACCGAGGGGATACTTTCCGTGAGCCTGGCCCCGGCACCGGGTTTGTCCGCCGAGCTTGAGGCGGCCGCAGTTGAGCATGCTCGCACTCTGGCTGAGCGGCTTGAATATGTCGGGGTTTTAGCCTTGGAATTGTTTTTGGATCAGGGGTGCCTGCTGGGAAATGAAATGGCCCCCAGGGTTCATAACTCGGGCCACTGGAGTATCGATGGCGCGCATTGCAGCCAGTTCGAGAATCACCTACGGGCGGTACTTGGCTTGCCGCTGGGTGATACCGGCCAATCCGGGCATGCCTGCATGCTTAACTGGATCGGCTCATTACCGGATATGGCCACTTTCCTGAGGACAACCGATGCGCACTGGCATGAATATGGAAAAAGTCCACGGGCCGGTCGTAAGGTGGGCCATGCGACGATTTGTGCATCTGACCAGGCAAGCTTAAGGACCCGTCTGCAGCAGCTGGGCCACGCCCTGGGTCGCGAGACGCAGCTGGCCCCGGTGCTGGCGGTTCTCGCCCAGGATGAAGCTTGCTGAGCCGGTACTTATATCGATTGGGAACCTCTAAAAACCTACTGTGCGAACCGATTGCGGTGTCGTGTGCTCGTTCGCTCCTCGCCTATCCGCTTGATAGGTCGCTTGCTCACTCCGTTTATAGGGATAGTGATGAATGGACGAGAAAAAGCCGCCTTGTAGGCGGCTTTTTCAAAACCCTTGCAGGGTGTCGTTCAGGCCAGCTGTCCGGCTGCAAATTCCCAGTTCAGCAGCTTCCAGAACGCGTCCAGATATTTTGGTCGGGCATTGCGATAGTCAATGTAATAGGCATGCTCCCACACATCACAGGTTAACAATGGACGGTCAGCTCCAGAGATCGGGGTGGCGGCGTTGGAGGTACTGGCTATGGCCAGGCTGCCATCCGGGCGTTGCACCAGCCAGGCCCAGCCGGAACCAAACGTAGCAATCGCCGTCTTGGTGAAAGTTTCACGAAATTCATCAATGGAGCCGAAAGCCTTGACTAAGGCATCGGCCAGCTTGCCGCTTGGATCACCGCCAGCTTGCGGTGCGATTGAGTTCCAGTAAAAGCTGTGGTTCCAGACCTGGGCGGCGTTATTGAAAAGTCCACCGCTGGCTTTACGGATGATGTCTTCCAGCGGTAACGATTCGAACTCGGTATCTTTGATCATGGCATTGGTCTTGGTCACATAGGCCTGATGGTGCTTACCGTAGTGAAAGTCCAGTGTTTCGGCGGAAATATGCGGTTCGAGGGCACTGCGGTCGTAGGGGAGGGGAGGAAGTTCGATTGCCATTGGATAGGCTCCTTGACGGATCAGGGGTTGAATTGCTGCCCATTAGGGCTAGGTGGTATGAACCGGCTGCTAGAATAGACGCGCCGGCGTGTTGCGCCTATTCCCATTGTAGCGAGTCCACCATGAACGTGAATCAGCGCATTCGGTCAATTCTTGATTCGCATTCGGTTGTCCTCTTCATGAAAGGTAGCCCGCAGTTTCCAATGTGTGACTACTCCAGTCGTGCCGTGCAGGCACTGCGGCAGGTGGATGCTGGGTTTCATGCCGTTAATGTGCAAGCTGATCCGGAATTGCGGGCGGGGTTACCGCGCTTCGCCAACTGCTCGACCTTTCCCCAGTTGTATGTTCAGGGTGAGTTGATCGGCGGTTGCGATATCGTGCTGGATCTGCATGCTTCGGGGGAGCTTGTGCGCCTGGTACGCGAAGCCCATAAGGCGGATGCGTGACGGTTGGGCAGCGCTGGTCATATAGAAAGATGTCCGTAGCGATAGGTTGGAGCGGTGAGGATGGGTGGCCGCGGGCAGATACCATGCAATGCACAGAACGTCACATAGGTACTGGGGGTAATCCGCATGCAGGGTGATATCAATACGCTTTCAGCGGGGGTACTGCTGTTCCTGATCATGGATCCATTGGGGAATATCCCGCTGTTTTTGAGTCTGCTCAAAAACGTCGAGCCACGGCGCCGACGCTTTGTGCTGATACGGGAAATGCTTATCGCCTTGGTGGTGTTGTTCGGTTTTCTACTGGGGGGGCGCTACATTCTTGCTGTGCTGCAGCTCAAGCAGGAGTCGGTCAGTATCGCCGGCGGTTTGGTATTGTTTCTTATCGGTGTGCGGATGATTTTTCCGTCTAAGGACGGCATATTTGGTCCGTCAGGGGACGGTGAGCCATTTATTGTGCCGCTGGCAATCCCCTCCGTGGCCGGACCTTCGACCATGGCCGCGTTGCTGTTGTTCGCCAACCAGCAACCGCTACGCTTGGGGAGCTGGAGCCTGGCACTATTTCTAGCCTGGTTGGCTGCCGCAGCGATTCTGCTCTCTTCAACCTATCTGTATCGCTGGTTGGGTGAGAGTGTGCTGACGGCACTGGAACGTTTGATGGGAATGTTGCTGGTCGCGCTCTCGGTGCAGATGTTTCTCAATGGGCTCGTCGACTACCTGCATAGCGCCGGGATCTGAGTCCGGCGGTTTTCACGACAATTTGGGGCGATCGTCTGGGTTCTCGTTCGGCCGCGCAAGGGGGTGGGTTGATCGTGGCTGGAGAGACCGTTCGTGCTCATCCGGATTAGCTTAAATACCGGCAAGACTTGGTTGCTAGCAAGCTTACAAACCCCTACCAGAGAGTTTACCAAACTGTCATAAAGGCCTGTTAGACTTTTGTTAGCCGGGTGGGTAAACCACACCCGGGCAGGGGTGTATCTGGACCGTTTAGGGCGGCTTGCCCAGCAAGGGGTAGGCGTACGTTTTCTGGATGAGTTGAACCAAGTCAAGGGCAATAAATATGAGTAATCGGATTCGAATCAAGGCGCTGCCGTTCGCCGTCGCCGTGTTGTTGGCGGCCACGCCGGCCTTTGCGCAGAACACGTCATCGGCCATCAACGGCCGGGTGTTGGGTCCCAAGGGTCAGCCCGTGGTGGGGGCCACCGTGACCATTGTGCATGTACCCTCCGGAACGACGCGGGTTGTCAGTACCAATGCCAAGGGGACCTACAACGCGCAGGGTTTGCGTGTGGGTGGCCCGTTTGACGTTTTAGTGAGCAAGAAAGGTTTCAAGACTACTGAGAATGATCATGTGTACCTTAAACTTGCCCAGACCAGCGAAGTCGATTTTACTTTGGGAGTGCAGGCCCAGGCGCTGGCCAATGTGGTGGTTACGGCCAATTCGCTGAGCAGTATCTTCCAGCCGGACAACAAGGGCTTATCAACCACCATTACGCGCTCGGCGATCAGTTCCCTGCCAGCAACAGGGCGCAGCTTGCAGGATTATGTGCGGCTTGATCCCTTAGTAAATATCACCAATCCGGCACGTGGCGAGATTTCTGCATTGGGTCAGAACAGTCGCTACAACAACATCACCATTGATGCCGTGCCCACCAACGATCCGTTTGGTCTTGAAGCAGGGGGCATGCCCTCGCTCGGCCAACCGATCTCGATCGACACCATCAGTGAGATTAATGTATCCACCAATAACTACGACGTCACCAATGCCCGCAATACCGGTGCGCAGATCAATGCCGTGACCAAGAGTGGTACCAACGATTTTCATGGCAGTGTCTACTATGTCTATTTACCCAAGGGCTGGGTCGGCAATGGCAAGGATAGCCAGTCATTCACCGGGTTTAATAGAAAAACTACGGATGGCTTCACCCTCGGCGGGCCAATTATCAAGAACAAGCTTTTCTTCTTCGTGGGTTATGAGAAGAGCAAGACCTCGTCGCCAGCTCCGAATATCGGTATTATCGGTTCCGGTAAGGCCAATATCATCAACATCACCCCGACTGAATTGAGTCAGATCAGCAGCATAGCCCAAGGCTATGGTTTACCAACTGGCAGTGCGATAGCCGGTGCCCTGAACACCGATGAAAAGCGCTATCTTGCCAAGATTGACTGGAATATTAGTGACAACCACCGGCTGAGCTTTCGTTATGACCGAGTGACCAGCAATCTTGCCGTGTTTCCGGGGTTTAGTACTCGTTACAGCGGCTCGGTGGGTCTGCAAAGCAACAATTACTCGCAGCTACGTGACTTCAAGAACTTTGTCGTCAATCTGTACGACGACTGGAGCGAGAATTTCTCTACTGAGACTTCGGTGTCCTATGGCAAGTATTCACGCCTACCCAAACTCAATGCTGTCGCTCCCCTGGTTACGGTACACACCAACGGCCGCTTTGATCCAGCGGTCATACTGGGCACCAGTACCTACTATCAGGGCAATAGCTTGAGCACCAAAACCTGGACTGGTTTCTGGGCTGGCACCCTGTTCCTGGGTAATCACACCATCAAGTTCGGTGCTGATTTCACTCGCAACAGTTACAACAATTTGTTCCTACCCTATTATTTTGGGGTTTATTCGTTCAACACCATCGCCGACTTCCAGAGCGGTAACTATGCTTATTACCAATTGCGCCAGCCCTCTAGCGGTCAACTCTCGGGCGCCTCAGCGATCTGGTCGTACAACAACTACGGCTTCTTCGCGCAAGATGATTGGCAGGTCAATAACCAGCTTTCCCTGCAGTATGGTCTGCGCTGGGATATCCCCAAAGTCGACCAGAAACCACAACTGAACAGCGGGTTTCAGCAGGCCTTCGGGATGGCCAACAACCACACTATTGATGGCAACTCTGTACTGCAGCCACGGGTATCGTTCAATTATAGTTTTGACACCCAGCGACCCATGCAGTTGAAAGGGGGTGCCGGTCTGTTCATGGGGGCTACCCCGGGGGTGTGGCAATCCAATCCATTCACCAACAATGGTCTGACTGTAACCACCTACAAGGCCTATTCGCCTTCACAAGGCGGAGCCTTTTCAGCAGACCCGTACAACCAGCCGACCCCGCTCACCAATCAGCCTGCGCAGACGGTGGATTTGTTGAATAATAACTTCCGTCAGCCCACGGTTCTCAAGGCTTCGCTGGGTTTTGATAGCGCCTTACCATGGGGGGGTATGGTGGCCAGTGCCAACGTCTCATATCTGCGGGACAAGGATGCTATCTACTATCAAAATCTGAACCTGGGTACCCCTAGTGCCTACGGTCCGGATGGTCGGCCTATCTACTACCGTCTCAACAGCAATGGCAGTATTTGTACCTCGCGCAGTTGCGAATTGGGCAATGCCAATCCGGCTTACGGCAGCATCATGCTGCTCAGCAATACCGCCCGGGGTAGCGCAACGTACTTCACCCTGGCACTGAGCCGGCCGGCGAATGATGGCTTTGCCTGGTCGACATCGTGGACACATGGCCGTTCCAGTAGCGTGAATAACGGCACTTCGTCGATTGCCTATTCGAACTGGAAGTACAGCCCAAGTGTCAACCCGAATGCAGATATCGCCTATACAGCCAATTACAATGTTCGTGATCGATTCAGTGCCTGGGTATCCTGGTCACATCGGTTTATTGGTGACTATCGCACCACGGTCGGGGCTTTCCTGAATGTGGCCAGCGGCAGTCCGTACAGCTGGATCTTCGGCAATGATGCTAATGGTGACAGCCGCAGCAACAACGACTTGGTCTATGTGCCGTCGGGTCCGGGTGATGTCGAGTTCACTAGCAATACCTCGGCGCAGTTGCAACAGCAGTTCTTCAACTACATCAAGACCCAGGCGGGTTTACGCCAGTATGCAGGTCGTGACGTACCGCGTAATTCCGCTCATTTGCCGTGGACGCATGAGCTGGATCTACGGCTGACTCAGGAGGTTCCAGGCTTGTTCAAGGGTAACAAGGGTGAGGTGGTGCTCGATGTTTACAACTTCCTCAACATGCTTAACCACAACTGGGGTCAGTATCCTTCGGCAGGCTTCCCGGCGGCGCGCTCAATTGCTAATTTTGCCGGTATCGATACGGCCAACGGTAAGTACATCTATGACCTGAGCCGCTACACCGACAGTAACGGCAACTATGCCCCGCAGTCGTACAGCATCCTCGATTCTCAAACCCGTCCGCTATCGCGTTGGTCGGTACAGGTGACTTTGCGCTATACGTTTTGATCGAAGCGGTGTTCTTTCAAGCCGGCACCCTTCGGGGTGTCGGCGGCTTGTCGTCGGACCGAGACGCGTGTTGGACAGGCTTGCTCAGGTATAAATACTTAAGGTAATCCCCGGCTCTGCCGGGGGGTACTTACTAAAGGCCAACCAGGTATCTGCGGCGTGGGCAGGTATCCTTGTCGCTGGGCGCTGCTGATGGTTGCCATGCCTGTCAGCATAGGAGATGCTTGTCAGTCCGGGTTGGCCATGGTGATTTCTCTGCTCATGGTCGAGGCATGGGGTATGGAGATGACGATGAAAGCGCAACTGCGATCCCGATCTATGACCGATTCACCTACAACAGTTAACGCTCGCATCAGCCCTTCCGGGGGGCTGGATGTGCTTTCGCGTAATGAAGTGGTCCGGTTGCGGGACATGACCCAGTCGGGTTTGCATGGACTGTTGCGCAATTGCGCATTGGCCGTGCTGACCTCGGGAAACGTCACGGATGACCCCCGTTCGGTACAGGAGCGCTACCCGGATTTCGATATCCAGGTATTGCAACAGGATCGGGGTATCAAGATTGAGCTTGACCAGGCGCCCTCACAGGCCTTTGTGGATGGCCAAATCATCCGGGGTATCAATGAGCTGCTGGTGGCTGTAGTACGCGATCTGGCTTATGTGTCAAGTCAGTTGGAAAGTGGGCGTTTCGATCTCCATGACGGGGTCGGTATCACCCACGCGGTATTTGACATTCTGCGCAATGCCCGGGTACTGCAGGCGAATGTGGACCCAAATCTAGTGGTCTGTTGGGGGGGACACTCGATCTCCCGGGTGGAATACGATTACACCAAACGGGTGGGTTATCAGCTGGGTTTGCGGGGCTTGGATATCTGCACAGGATGTGGGCCTGGCGCCATGAAGGGGCCGATGAAAGGAGCGACGATTGCCCATGCCAAGCAGCGGCGCTTACACAATCGCTACATCGGTATTACCGAGCCCGGCATCATTGCCGCCGAATCACCCAATCCGATCGTTAACCACCTGGTGGTTATGCCGGATATCGAAAAGCGCCTGGAAGCCTTCATGCGGATCGCCCATGCGGTGATTGTTTTCCCGGGTGGGGTTGGAACGGCTGAGGAAATCCTGTTTCTGCTGGGTCTTTTGTTGCATCCGGATAATCATGGATTACAGCTTCCCCTGATTCTCGCCGGTCCGGCCGAGTCTGCAGCTTATTTCGAGCAAATTGACCGGTTTCTACGTCTGGCCTTGGGTAATGAGATTACCCGATTTTACGAGATTATCATTGGTGATGTTGAGGCCGTCGCCCGGGCTGCTGCGAAAGGGGTTGAGAAGGTTCGTACCCAGCGTCTGCACAATAAGGATGCCTTCTTCTTTAATTGGTCTTTAAAGATTCCGTATGCTTTTCAGCAGCCGTTTCAGCCTACCCACCAAGCCATGGCTGGACTTCGCATCCAGTTTGGACGTGCCCAGCATGAGCTGGCTGCAGACTTACGGCGGGCTTTCTCGGGGATTGTGGCCGGCAACGTGAAGATGGAAGGGATGTTGGCCATCGAAGAACACGGTCCTTTTGAGGTGAACGGGGCTCCCGAAATCATGCAGGCGCTGGATGCTCTGCTCGGCGAGTTTGTCGCCCAGAACCGGATGAAACTTCCCTATGGTGATGCCTACCAGCCCTGTTATCGATTGGCGACTTGAAATCAGCGGGTATCTTGATAAGCCTACTGCGTAGTCGGGTTGCTGCGTTGTGTCCTCGCTCACTCCTGACCCATCTGCTGATATGTCGCGAAGATTTACTCTGCGCTAACTGGCACGGGTACCGCTCGCTACGGTTGCTTGAGGTGTCCACGGGCTCGTCGCTGTAGGTCGGTAGAGTCGTGAGGCGGGTGTGGCGTAGTCGCTTGCTCAAAACCAGGTTTACACCCTACAATTGCGCTTCTGTCTT
>CAYOLM010000026.1:0-11932 GCA_964404785.1 uncultured Mizugakiibacter sp. | reverse complement strand
ATCGCATGGCCTTTATGAAGGCGCAGGTTGTGTTTTGGCTGCTTGCGGCCATTGACGGTCATGCCAAAAACTTCTCGATATTTCTTTCACCCAGTGGCTACAGACTCACCCCTTTATACGATGTAATGTCGGCCACGCCCTGGCCGGAATTCCCGGATCAGAAAATCAAGTTAGCAATGGCCTTGGGCAACAAAAACACTTATCGTCTAAAACAAATCCAGCTCCGACATTTTTATCAGACGGGGCAGAAAGCCGGGCTGCGCGAGCAGGGCATGGATAGTATTTTTTCCATGCTGACCACGCGGATGGATGATGCGATTTCGGAGACGGCGGCTTTGGCTGCGGATGCAGGCATGCCGGAATCAACGTCCGAGCCAATCCTTGCCGGCGTGAGTAAACGAGCCAGGATAATACGAAGGGAATGATTCGAACCCTATGAAAGACAAGAGCAAAAACAATGCCGCAGCTTGAACACATTGAAGCCATCGAAAAGCGCCTGTGGGGTGCCGCGGACACCCTGCGTGCCAACTCCAACTACGCCGGCAACGAATATTTTCTGCCGGTCATGGGTTTGGTATTTCTGCGTCATGCTTACAGCCGCTATCTGGGGGTCAAAGATTCGATCGAGGCCAATCTACCCAAACGTGGTGGCAAGCCCCCGTCGCTCGCCAAGAAAGATTTTTCTGGGCAAGGCGCCATCTTTCTGCAATCCAAGGCCCAGTTCGATACCCTGGTTGCACTCACCGACAGCGACGACCGTGCCCGCGCCATCATCGAAGCGATGGAATCCATTGAGAGCGACTACGAAAACCTGCGCGGCGTGCTGCCCAAGAGCGAATACCAGGAACTGGACAACGCGGTACTTGGCCAGTTATTGCGTACCCTCAATCCGGACGAACTGAAAAAAGTCTCCGGTGATGTGTTCGGGCGTATCTACGAATATTTTCTGACTCAGTTCGCTGACCAGAAGGCCCACGACGGCGGCGAGTTCTTCACGCCCATCTCGCTGGTCTCGTTAATCGCCCACGTACTGGAACCCGAAAACGGTACCATACTGGATCCGGCCTGTGGCTCCGGCGGCATGTTCGTGCAGAGCGCCCGTGTGGTCGAACAGCGCCACGAAAACCCGGCCGAAAAGCTCACCTTCTATGGGCTGGAAAAGAACGCCACCACCATCCGACTGGCCAAAATGAACCTCGCCGTGCACGGCCTCGAGGGCGACATCCAAAAAGCCATCAGCTACTACGAAGACCCGCACGAACTGCTGGGCAAGGCCAACTTCGTTATGGCCAATCCACCCTTCAACGTGGACGAGATCGACGCCGACAAAATCAAGAACGACCCGCGCTTGCCCTTCGGCCTGCCCGGCGTCAACAAAAAAGGCAAGGTCAGCAATGGCAACTACATCTGGATCAGTTATTTCTACAGCTACCTGAGCGAGCAGGGTAGAGCAGGCTTTGTCATGTCGTCCCAGGCCTCCAGCGCCGGGCGCGACGAGGCGAAGGTACGGCAGAAGCTGGTAGAGAGCGGCGACGTGGATCTCATGATCGCCATCCGTTCCAACTTCTTCTACACCCGCACCGTGCCCTGTGAGTTGTGGTTCCTCAACCGCGACAAACCCGAAGAACACAAAGACAAGGTATTGATGCTGGATGCGCGCAACATCTACCGCAAGGTTACGCGCAAGATCTACGATTTCAGTTCCGAACACTAACAAAACCTGCTGGCTATTGTCTGGCTCTACCGCGGCGAGACCGACCGCTACCTGAAACTGATCTCACACTATCTGGGCCAGGTGGCTGATGAAGCACAGGCCTGCATGGAATGGGAAGAGGACGGTGAAACCACCCATCCACTGCCGGACTTTCTCGCCGCACTGAATCAATTGCAAAAGCAACTCAAGACATTGCTGAAAAACAGCAACGATGTCGGGGGAGAACAACAGGCCGAGTTCGATAAGGAATACAAACTGCTGGTTGAGGACATTGCCCGCTTTCATCAACGTGCGGATGAGGCACAACAACAGTGGAACAACGCCTCTGACACCAACAAGGCACTGGTCAAACTCACCCAACAGTTCGAACCGCTGGCGGAAAGCAGGCGCGACCTGATCAAACAGACCGATTTGCTCTACAAACTCGCCACCCGTCTGATTGAAGTCTGCAACAACAACCGCGACCTCACCCGCGCCCGCAAGGCTGCCGACGAGGGAAGGGCCAATGCCGTCGAGCAACTCAAACAAGTACGCTATTTCTGGAAACAAGCCCACTGGCTCACCGAACGCTTCCCCGACGCCAAACTCTGCGATGTGGAAGGCCTGGTCAAACTGGTGGGTCGTGAAGAACTCGAAGCCAACGACTGGAGCCTGACCCCTGGCCGTTACGTCGGTGTCGCCCCGGAAGAAGAGGACGACGACGACTTTGACTTCGAGGAGACCCTGCGCGAAATCCATGTGGAGTTGGAAGACCTCAATGCCGAGGCCGTGCAACTAGTCGGGACCATCAAAAGGAATTTCGAGGAGTTGGGGGTGTGAGTTGGCCGAAAAAACCTCTTGAGGGGTAGCTGATTTTTGTTTAGGCAAGATGCTGGATAAGAAGAAGAATAGAGGCGATCTTCTACCCTATCTTGCAAACGTCAATGTACGGTGGGGCAGTTTTGATCTAGACGATCTCCGGAAAATGCGTTTCGAGCATCATGAGCTGAACAGGTATGGTTTGAAATATGGCGATATTGTAATGTGTGAGGGCGGTGAACCTGGGAGGTGCGCAATATGGAAAAAACAGAAACCAGGCATGATGATCCAAAAGGCCTTGCACAGAATTCGCCCACGCAAGTGCCTAATTCCCGATTTTTTGTATTACTGCTTTCTTCATAAGGGAAGGAGAGGACATCTTGCACCATTATTTACAGGATCGACCATCAGGCATCTCCCCCGTGAGAAATTGGCACTTGTGGAAATTGATGTACCACCGCTTCCAGTTCAAGAAAGGATTGTTGCGATTCTTGCCGCCTACGACGACCTGGTCGAAAACAACCGCCGCCGAATCCAGCTCCTCGAACAATCCGCCCGGCTGCTCTATAAGGAATGGTTCGTCCACCTCCGGTTCCCCGGCCACGAACATGTCAAAATCAAAAACGGCGTACCGGAGGGGTGGAGAAAAGTGACAGTTCCGGAGATTATTGCGATCAACCCTAACCTGGATAAACCACAAGATAAGTACCTTCACGAAATAATTTTCTACAAAATGCGCAGAAAATTATTTCTAAGGTACTAAAGAGGTAGTCAAGAAGGGATCAGGTATTCGTTATGCTCCAATGTCCAGTCTTTCTACGAGTGGCATGGCAATAAATACTACTGATATCGAAATCCGGCAAAAAGCCACTTCGGTTAAATTTCGTAACGGTGATATACTTCTGGCTCGAATAACTCCCTGCTTGGAGAATGGAAAAACTGGTTTCGTAAAGTTCTTGGCCGAGGGCGAGGTTGCCTGTGGTTCAACTGAATTTATTGTTCTTCGTGGGCAAACCGTTAGTCCGTATTTCACATATTGTCTTGCCAGAACTTATGATTTTCGGGAGAACGCAATTAAAAGTATGATTGGTTCATCAGGAAGACAACGAGTACAGGTCTCATGCTTCGATGATTATGTGCTTGGTTTGCCATCAAATATGCTTCTAAAGCAGTTTGATGAGATTGCATCGAACTGTTTCGAGCAGATTTGGTGTCTTATTCAACAAAATACAAATTTGGCAAACGCTCGCGATCTGCTCCTGCCACGCCAAATGAATGGAGAAGTCGCGGTATGAGTGTGATAATTGGAGGCAACAATGGCTAGAGCCGATCTGCTAACTGACCTCGTACGGCTCGGAATGTCTGGCGACAAGGCCAGGTTCCGGAAAGTCGTCGAAGCCATTATCGCCGAGGAGCGAGCGAAGAAACACACCGTTCTTGCAAACAAGCTGGACGGGTTGCTTCGGTCTGCATCCGCAGACAAGCCCTCAACGAACGGAAACGCTGTACTCGACCAGCGGGTTACAAACCTGCTTCACGAGATTATGCCGGAGCGAACATTCGAGGATCTCATCCTCCCGAAAGAAGTGCGAGAGATTTCGCAAGAGGTGGTTCAAGAACACCATAGGGTCGACCTCCTTCGGTCATACAACCTGGAACCTCGAAACCGCGTCCTTTTGATCGGCCCACCCGGCAATGGAAAGACCACGCTTGCCGAGGCATTCGCGCATGCATTGATGGTTCCTCTTTTAGTTGTCAGGTATGAAGGGGTCGTAGGAACATACCTTGGTGAGACATCTGTTCGCTTGCGCCGGCTTCTGGAATATGCCCGTGCGCGAAAATGCGTTCTGTTCTTCGACGAGTTTGAAACCCTCGGTAAGGAACGGGGCGACCGCCATGAAACAGGAGAGATCAAGCGCGTAGTCAGTTCTTTGCTTATGCAAATCGACTCACTACCAAGTCACGTTGTTGTGATTGGTGCTACTAATCATGCCGAGTTGCTTGACCGTGCCGTATGGCGGCGCTTCCAGGTACGCATGACGTTACCCGGGCCCACACGTGCCCGACTGGCAGAATGGTTTGCCAAGTTTGAACGCAGGATCAAGGTTCAACTTGGATACGCCCCCGAGACGCTGGCAAAGAAGCTCTCTGGCGTTAACTTCGCGGAAGCCGAGGAATTTGGTGCAAGCATCTTCCGCCAGTATGTGCTCGAACAGCCCAGTTCTGACATGAAGAAGATCGTTGACCGGACTTTGAAGAATTGGGCTGCACGAACAGTTATGGCCAAGCAGCAAAACGGAGACGGTGAATAATGCCAGATCACCCTTTATTGCTGTTTCCAACGCCTGAGACTGCTGATCGCACCAAGGGCCGAGGATTTCCCGGGAGAGTCCATCGCCCGACACATGGCAGGCAAGGACAGCGACTCTCTCCCATCTTCACTCAACTGCAACAGGCGTTTAACGCACGTCGTGTTGAGCTTCAGCAGACAACAGATGGAGTTGGTCCAGAACAAGTACTGGTAATTGAGATTATCGGTAATGTGGAAAACTTTGCTAATGCAGTTAAGCGGATAGAGGGTCTTGAGTGGTTGAGCGAGATCGCTACCGAAGAGATTGCGCCAGACGAAGACTTCTACGATGAGCGGGATGAGACTAAGGATCTTGGCGGTCGTCTTTACCTGATTATGACCAATCAGCGAGCGCTCGATGAGATGCTTTCATTGTGGCAGCGATATCAAAACGACCAGAACATGACGTTTGACTATGGGCTGACTGAATTCCGTGATGTGTTCCTTTGCCTCAAGGATATTCGCAGATGGGGCGTTCAGGATCGAATCGAAGAAACTGGCGTGCTCGATGTATGGCGAGAAGACCTGGAGCACGATGGTGACAGGGCAATTCGCTTTGAGGTCGAGCTATGGTTCCGCCGCTCCGACGACATACGTCAAGAAGCACAAGAGCAAGTTAGCGCATTCATCGTGCAGCTTGGCGGGACTGTTCTGGATGTCTGCGTCATCAGCGATATTGCCTACCATGCCTTACTTGCTGAAGTCCCTGCAAACAGCGCTCAACAGATAATCAATCATCCTGATATAGACCTTGTTAAAAGTGACAGTGTGATGTTTTTTCGTCCCGTTGGCCAAATGGCGACGGGAAAGGAACCAGTCGAAGGCGAGTTGTTGGATCATGAGGCTGAGGAAGCGGATCTTCCAAATGGCGATCCTGTTGTCGCGGTTCTGGACGGGTTCCCATTGGCGAATCACAACTTGCTTGCAAACAGACTGTTTATCGATGACCCAGATGACTATGCATCGGAATACACTGTGGCCGACCGTATACATGGAACGGCTATGTCTTCACTTGTTGTCCACGGTGATTTAAGCGATGGAGACTCTCCACTTGCGCGCCCTGTATATGTGCGACCAATCATGAAGCCTATTGAGTGGGTGGGTTCACCACGACCAGAACAAATTCCCGGTGACGTGCTTATGGTTGATCTTATTCATCGAGCCGTTCGCAGAATGTTTGAAGGTGAAGGAACCGACGAGGCATCCGCGCCTACCATCAGAATTATCAATTTTTCAATCGGAGATCCAAACCGACTTTTCACTCAAACAATGAGCTCACTCGCCCGATTACTTGACTGGCTCAGTGTCAAATACCGGGTCCTTATCATTATCAGCGCTGGTAACCACAGCAGGGATATTGACACTGGGATCTCAAAAGTGGACTTCGCAGCCTACTCCGACAACCAGAAAGAAGCAGTAATCGTCAAGGCGCTCTATGGTGATGCGAGACACCGAAAGCTACTTGCACCGGCTGAAAGCATCAACAGTATTACAGTAGGTGCACTTCACCATGACCCTGCCACGGTTGGAAGTGTCGGCCATGCAGTAAATTTATTTGAGAACATGTTACCAAGCCCTGTTTCCGCATTCGGGGGCGGTTATAGAAGGGCGATCAAGCCAGACCTGCTCTTCAATGGTGGCAGGGTGCTCTATACAGAACCTATAGGAACATCAACTGACGCTAGGTTCGAGGCTCGACATTTGCGTATTGCTCCGGGAAACAAGGTGGCATCGCCAAGTACAGAAGCGGGTGATTTAAACAAGATTGTCTATTGTTGTGGGACCAGTAACGCTACTGCACTTATAAGCAGGATGGCAGCAGTGTGCCATGATTCTCTGGTCGAGATTTTTGAGGAACAAGCCCCAGACATCGAACTCAGCTCGTATGTCACGCCACTGCTGAAGGCGAATTGGCTGTCCCGCTCACTAACGGCGATTCCCTGACGATTAAAGTCAACTGCAGAAAAGATGCTGCAAAGATACAGGGGCCCGTTGCCTATGGCCTCGCGGTATCTCTTGAAGTGGCCGAGGGAATCGACATTGCCATATATGAGGAAATTCGAACTCGCATAGTATCGGCAATTGGGATTCGTGCGAGGGAGGGCCGGTGATATTTCCGAGCTAAGCGAAGACACTCTGGTCCAACGAACCATAGCCAAATACCTGGAAAAGGAACTTGGCTGCGAATCTGTGCATGTGTACAACGACGAGAGTTTCAGTTTGCGTGGACGATCGAACCGTGTCCATGCAGGGAGGCGGCATGAGTGACATCATCATTTTCGAGTCTGACGCACGCCAGGTCGAGGTGCGGTTGGAGGGTGAGACGCTGTGGCTGAGTTTGCAGCAGTTAGCCGATCTGTTTGGAAGGGACAGGTCTGTTATTTCCCGGCACCTGAGAAATATATATGAATCCAGTGAGTTAGCGAAGGATCGAACTGTTGCAAAAAATGCAACAGTTCAACAGGAAGGCGATCGGGAGGTTGTGAGGCAGATCGACTATTACAACCTGGATGCCATTATTTCCGTTGGGTATAGAGTGAATTCGGTGCAGGCTACCCGCTTCCGCCAGTGGGCCACTCGCGTACTGCGAGACCACCTGACCCAGGGTTACAGCATCAATGAGCACCGGCTGAACCAGCTGGGGCTGGCGGCGATTCTGGGTAATATCGAGCAGACAATATAACTATATAAGTATGCTAATATTTTTTGGACAAGGTGAGTAATAAGGAACGACCATGCTAATCGATGAACTACATGCAAAAAGAGCGGCCATTGTTGAATTGGCCAGCCGATATGGCGCCCGTCATCTGCGGGTGTTTGGTTCGGTTGCCAGAGGTGAGGAGCGGCCGGACAGTGATGTGGATTTTCTGGTGGAGCTGCCGCGTGGTTATGACCTGTTTGCGCAGCGCCTGCCGCTGACCGAGCAGCTGGCGGAATTGCTCAAGCGTCGGGTGGAGCTGATACCGGAACATGAACTCAACCGCCATATTCGCGAGCAGGTTCTAAAAGAAGCCGTGGAGCTATGAATAAATCCTGGCAGCCTTATGCGCAGCATATACTCGATGCCATAGCGAAAATTCATCGTATTCATGCACGAGGTGACCTGACCCGGGATGAAGTGCTGTATGACGCGGCCCTACGCAATCTGCAAACCCTTTCCGAAGCGACGCAACTCCTTCCCGATGACAAGAAGGAAAACTGCCCCGATATTCCCTGGCGTCAAATCAGCGGCTTTCGCAATATTCTTGTCCATAATTATCTCGGTAATATCGACCCGCAGACCGTTGTGGCGGTAATCGAAAAAAACCTGGAGCCGCTGGAGAACTGTGTTCGCGACATGCTGGCCGACACGGATGGTAACGTCGTGGATAACTGATGCCCTACACCGAAGACACCCTGGTTCAGCAAACCACAGCCGAGTACCTGGAAAAGGCACTCGGCTGGGATTCGGTGTACGGCTACAACAACGAGACCTTCGGGACGGACGGCACACTTGGCCGGGACTCGGACCATGATGTGGTGGATAATGATCGTGATCCCTGTCGTGCCATCAGCGGGCAGCACCTGGGTGGACTGCTCGCCGAACACAAGTCCTACATTTTTTCGTTGATCCAGAAGTTCAATCAGGAAGTCGATCCCGGTGAGGGCTATACCCAGCGCAATGATGTCATTGTCATCACCGACGAGGCTCACCGCACTCAATACGGCACGCTGGCGCTGAATATGCGCAACGCCCTGCCCAATGCGAGTTATATCGGCTTCACCGGGACGCCGTTGTTCACGGATGATGAGGTCACGCGCCGAGTGTTTGGTGATTACGTATCCACCTATGATTTTCAGCGCGCGGTCGAGGATAAGGCGACGGTACCGCTATATTACGATGCCCGGGGTGACAAACTTGGCATTTCGGTAGGCGACCTCAACGAGCGTATTGCCGAGAAGCTCGAAGAACTGGAAACAGACGACATTGATGTCGAGCAGCGGCTGGAGCGGGAACTCAAGCGCGATTACCACATCATCACAGCAGACAAACGGCTTGATCAGGTCGCGCAGGACTTTGTACGGCATTACTCCACGGCCTGGGAGTCCGGCAAGGTGATGCTGGTTTGTATCGATAAGATTACCTGTGTGCGCATGCATAGGCTGATCGAGTTCTACTGGCATGAACGTATCAAGGTGCTGAAAAAGCAGCTCGGGTCGATGATGGACGAGCAGGAAGCCAATGAGCTGCGCCGACAGCTTGAGTGGATGCTGGAGACGAGCGCCGCTGTTGTTATTAGTGAAGAACAGGGTGAGGTGGACAAGTTCCGCAAGTGGGATCTGGACATTACTCCGCATCGTCGTTTGATCAAGGAAGGTATCGAGTTGCCGGCGTCCATGCGCGCCGAACCCCGATTCCGCAATATGCAGCGCATGGACCTGGACGAGGCGTTCAAGGAACGAGACCACCCGTTCCGGATAGCCATCGTTTGTGCCATGTGGCTGACCGGTTTTGATGTGCCGGGCCTTGCAACGCTGTATCTGGATAAACCGCTTAAGGCACACACCCTGATGCAGGCCATTGCCCGTGCTAACCGGGTGAGCGCAGGCAAGAATAACGGCCTGATCGTCGATTACTGTGGCATCCTGAAGAATTTGCGCAAGGCGCTGGCCACGTTTGCGGGTACGACCGATGCCGGCCATGGTGGTGAGGGGGGAGAGGCCAATCCGGCCAGACCAGAGGAAGAGTTGTTGGCTGATCTCGCGGAGGCCATTGCCTTTGTCCGGGGATTTCTGGAAGAACGGGACGCTTCATTGAATGACATCATTGAAAAGACGGGTTTTGAACGCAATGCAGCCATTGTTGCTGCGAAAGAGGCGGCTAACGAGAATGATGAGACCCGCAAACGTTTTGAGGTGATGTGCCGTGAAGTATTCAAGAAGTTTAAGGCCTGTCTTAATGTCCAGGGTGTCAACGCCCACCGTAAGGACTACGATGCAATCAACGTGGTTTACAAGAGCCTTCAGACAGACCGGGAGCAGGCGGACATCAGTGACATTATTCGACAGTTGCATCAAGTTGTTGATGGGGCAATTGAGGTCAGGGATCAGCCTAATCTGGATAAACCACAAGATAAGTACCTTCACGAAATAATTTTCTACAAAATGCGCAGAAAATTATTTCTAAGGTACTAATGATCCTGGCAACAGTGTTTACGATATCAGCAAGATCGATTTTGACCGCCTGCGGCGGGAATTTGAGCGCAGTCCGGCAAAACATACGGCGGTGCAAAACCTGAAGCAGGCCATCGAAGTTCGCTTGCAGCGACTGCTGGCGCAGAATCCACTGCGCACGGATTTCCAGCAGCATTACGAGCAGATCGTGGCGGAGTACAATCGGGAAAAGGATCGGGTCACGATTGAACAAACCTTTGAGGAATTGTTCCAGTTCGAGCAGTCGCTCGGCGATGAAGAGAGAAGATCGCTTCGCGAAGGTCTCGACGAGGAGTCACTCGCGATCTTCGACCTGCTCAGAAAGCCCGGACTGGACGCCAGGGACATAAAGAAGATCAAGGCTGTCGCGGTGGAGTTACTTGCTCGACTGAAAACAGAGAAGTTGCAGATCGATCACTGGTGCGACAAGGAAACCACCCGTGATGCGGTGCGGGTCACGATTCGGGATCATCTATGGAGCGATGATACGGGGCTCCCCGTCGATGCCTACGCGGAAGAAGATGTGAACGAAAAAACCGAGGAAGTATTCAGACATGTCTATCGCGCTTACCCGGTGTTGCCATCACCTTACTATGCGTCAACGGCAACCTGACAGGCTGAGCCAGTATAGTGGATTTAATCATTGGCAAGATTGGCTATCTATTGCCGCATTCAAATTTAGCCGCGACATTCGCCGTATTTCGCTGGTATTCAACATAAACAGGCCAGCTATCGCCTCCCCCTTGGGGACGCCATATTGTGTTGTAACCCATTGAATGGCAAGAAAATAAAAAACCTCGTATTTTGTAAAAAGCACGGGGCTTTTTAATGAGCTGATTTTACTCGTATTATTTCAGGGGTTCGCATCGCCTCCCGGACGCTGCCTTATCTCCCCACAGGGCCAGTAGGCTAGTATAATAGTCAAGACCACGTCAGCGTAATTTCGAGCCAATAAAAACATTATCGGGCTTGTCCAGCAAACGGTTCAGATTGTGCTTTGTTCCTCACACAATCTAAGCTTATTCGTTATGCGGCGTTCTTTTTCTTAACAACCAGGTCAACATCACAATTAAGCACATGAAGAAGAGCAATCAACTGACTCATGGACTTACGCGTATTCACAGGATCCAGGAGACGATATATTTGAGGGACAGAGGTTTTCAGGCGTTTCGCTATCTGACGCATACTGAGTTCACTACTTTTAATCCTTTCTTGAGCTTCCAATGTAAGCTTGTAAGTGAGGAGCTCAGCCAGATACTTTGGATCCTCGTTGTACTCAAGGACGTGCTCAATATGAATTGAACCCTCTTCTCCAGATTCGAGAATATAGGTAAAAGCTTCATTTCCTAGCTCCTTGTCTACAAAGACTTCAGCAGGTCGATCGTCTGAATTTGGGCAAGGATCCGCTTCTGAATAGGGGAAGGTATAAGTAGCCCCGGAGCGGGTCATTACTGTAAATTCATTCCGTCGATTATTTGATGTAACGCTGCGTATCTTCATAACTCACCTTTACTTTCCAGCTCTTCGATAAGTTGAATCAACCTTCGACTGGCTTTTCCTTCCATGGGCTGGCAGTTCTCTAAATCCCACTTAACTATGAGTTTCGATTTTTGGTAGACGTGGGCATGCCGAGGTGAATGGTCCCCATCCATGTCAGAAATATGTAGTTCCCTCTACGTATTTTACCCATACTGCATATGTTACCACATGTGGTAACATATGCAAGGTGCCATAGCAGCACAACAAGGCAAGAGTAAATAACAATATATGATAATATGATATGCCTGAAGTCAACAAAATGATGTTAGTATGAAGGGGAAAATCGGGGCACTGGCTGTCCTGCCTTGATGGTAACAATAGAATGAGAGGATCGCGGT
>CAYOLM010000025.1:0-12287 GCA_964404785.1 uncultured Mizugakiibacter sp. | reverse complement strand
CCTTGGGTCCGGGCCGCCGTAAGGACGGGGTCGTGTGGTATTGGCCGTTGAAGGGCCCGATCCTGTCTGCTTTCCGGGCCAATGATCCAGGCCGGCAAGGCATCGATATTGCCGGCAAGATGGGCGAACCGGTGCATGCCGCAGCCAGCGGGGTGGTGGTCTATAGCGGCAGTGGCCTGATCGGTTACGGCGAGTTGGTTATCATCAAGCATTCCGACACCTATCTATCTGCCTACGGCCACAACCGGGTGCGGCTGGTCAAGGAAGGCGATCGGGTCAAGGCCGGCCAGGTGATTGCCGAGATGGGTTCCTCAGGGGCTTCACGTGTCGAATTGCACTTCGAGATCCGTCGCAATGGCAAGGCCGTAAATCCGAGGAATTATTTACCGAGGTACTGAGGTCATACCTGGACCGGTGAAGTAGGGCCATCGCTAAGGTCGTGGCCTTGTCCATGCCGGTGAATAGAAAAGTGGGTAACCCAGCACCGACCACCCATAGGACTCAGGGTGATCGGAGAACCATTGCGCTCCATGCCGGCAGGGTACCGTTCAGACAGGTTCCACTGGCACAGGTGGTGATGGTGATGGCGCTGCTACTACCGCTGCTCAATAGATTCCCGGCCGTCCCGGTAGGTGATCCGGTAATCGGTACGCCTCCCACTTGGCTGGGTAGTTGCTTGAGTATAACGGCTTGCCCCGTGGCATTGATGGCTACCAGCACGCTTTGTGAGCCACTGCCGCGCTGGTAGATATAGACATTGGGAGCACTGCTACCGGGAACGAACAGGGCCGTGTAAGCACCGGTCTGCAAACTGGCCTGGCTGGTGTGCACAGCGGCAAGTGACTGTAGCCAGATGTAATAGCCCTGCACTCCGGCGGACTGCCTCTGGCCTGCGGCCCATAGAGTCATATCTTTGCGGATGTTGTCATTCGGCACCCCCTTGGCAACAGCCTGGTAGGGGTCGTAGGTGCCACTCATGCCCACCTCGTCACCGTAGTAGATCATGGGTATGCCGGGCAGGGTGAAACTCAGCACCTCGGCAATCTTCCAACGGGCAAGGATATCGCTGCCGGTAACGCCGTTGTTAGCAAGCAGGCTGACAAGCCTCGGCATATCCTGGTTGTCAACGAAATTGATCATACGATACGGGTCGCTGTCTTTGAGCAGGTTCTGGGTCACCGCATAATCGACGGCAGCAAGATTGGAATACCCGTAGTAGGGCGATTGCCCCGGCACCAGACCCGATTGGGTTATCGCGAAATACAGCGGATAGTTCTGCGCTGCATCGAATCCGACCCCCGCTTGAGTGAACCCACCCACGAAGCCCGGACGTCCGTCCAGAATCTCACCAAATGCAAACGGTGTGAGTCCCTGTGCCCCAAGAAACGCAAAATACTGCGCCCAGAAACTATCCGGTACATGCTTGGCCGCGTCAAGACGTATGCCATCCACGCCGAACGTGCGCAACCAGATTGCCGTGGATTGGTCCAGATAATCCTGCACGGCGGCATTGTTGGAATTGAAATCGGGTAATCCGGCGAGTGCACAATCGATGATTGTGTCGTAGCTTCCGGTATAGGGCTCGCATTGTCCGTTTGCTGGGTCCAGGTGGTGAAACCAGAAGGTTTGCAACGCGGTGGCACTGTTGTCCAGTTTAAGTGCACCACTGTTGATCTGCTCGCTCTCGCTGGTATACAACGCGTATCCGTAGCCGGCATCGTTGACGATCTGTCCCAGGATTACGGCCAGGCTCGATGTATGGGCATCTCCGACCAGAACCTGGAGCAAGGCCGTCGTACCGAAATGTGGGTCGATATTGTCGAAATCTGCTGGAAAATAGCCGTGGTAGGGAAAATGCTTCCAGGCGTTCGGATTGTTCGTTGCCGGTCCGGACTGTGCGGGTCCCTGCATATATAGCGGTGTCATCCAGATGGCAGTCACTCCGAGCTGGGAGAAATAACCGGCTTGCAGACGGTTGATGACGCCCTGCAGATCACCGCCGTGCCAGCCGATTGGATTGGAGGTATCGGCAGTCTGGGGGTCGCCGGAACCACCGTTGTCGTTGGCTGGATCCCCATTGTCGAACCGGTCCGGTAGCAGAAAGTAAATCACCGAGGCTGACCAGTTGATCGTAGCCAGCGGTTGCGGCGCAGTTCCTGCGGTGCTTACATTCACCTGCACGCTACGCTGGGCGGGGTTCGTACCCGAAGCGCCGGTAGCGGTCAACGTGAAAGTGTAGGTCTGCGCGGAGATTCCGGCATTGGCGGGCAGGGTCACTACGCTCATGGTATGGCTAATCGGACCCGTTGGCAGGCCGGTCACGCCGGTCGAGGGACGCACGGTCAGCGTATATTGGGTGGCATTGCTGGCCCGCCAATAGATCACCTCCGGCCCACCCGAACCGGCGAGGGATGAAGAGGTGACGGCAAGCTTCTGGATACTTGCCGCTGATGGCGGTGGTGGTGGTGGTGGTGGGTTGGAGAGAGCACTGCCACCTCCACCTCCACAGGACGACAGCAGCGCTATACCCAGCAGCAGCATGAGCCCGGATACCTTAGACATAGCCATTCCTCCTCCGGTTGGACCCCGGTTTCTAAGAATATCGGTAGGAGACTGGCCGACAAGGGGGCCGCATACGTATTCAGGGCCTGCACCCCATCGCAGATATCACCTGGGGTTCGCGTCTGGATACCGGGTGAGCGCGGTACAGTTGGCTATTGGCGGTTTCGATCAGGGTGTGGGCATCATACTTGGGGTTCTGACAGAAGCTGCCGGCAGTGTGAAAACCATGCCGTGCGGTCTGCAAGCAGTGTCTGGGCCAGCGTACCCGGTTACCTCGGGAGCTGAGATACGAGCCGGATTGCCCGGTAGCGACCTACCCATATCTGTCAGTTACAGGCCAAAAAACCAATCCCAAAAAAAAATAATATTTGACATCAAGAGCTTAATGACATTATTTGGTGCCGGAGGAGGGACTCGAACCCTCACTGTGTCACCACAAACGGATTTTGAGTCCGTCGCGTCTACCAGTTCCGCCACTCCGGCGCGGAATGCAAAGTATGCTTGAATCCGCTGATGAGGTCGAGGGCTGATTGCTATTTGTATGGATTTTTTGGTGAGCAGCCGTCTTGACTAGCCCAGTTAGGATAGGTATCCGGATCGACGCTTCGATATCCGCCTGGCTACTCAGGGTTGAGGTGTCTTCGGGCGGTACCCGGAATATCTATGGTATCCAGATAGCTATGGATCGCCGCTCCAAAACGCTTGGTATCGACCAAAAAGGCATCGTGGCCTTGGGGTGAGTCCAGAGCTACAAATTCAACCCGCGCTCCGGCTTTTGCAAGACCGTCAGCAATCACTTTCTGTTGTTCGACCGGAAACAGGATATCGGTATCTACACCGATGACTAAGGCACTTTCGATCTGCATACGCTGCAGCCCATGCTCGATACTGCCATGGCCGTATTCGGCCACATCAAACCAGTCACTGGCGCGTGACAGGTATAAATAACTGTTCGGGTCGAAGCGACGGACAAATTTTTTGGCATGGGCTTCGAGGTAAGACTCGACTGCAAATTCAAGGCTGAATGGCTGATCTTCACGGTGTTCCGGTTCGAGGCGGATACGCCCGAAACGGCCACTCCATTCCATAGCCGAGCGGTAAGTAATGACGCCTAGTTTGCGGGCAATGCGCATGCCGGCTTCAGGATAGGAATCTTCACCGTAACGACCTTCGGCCCAGGCGGGATCGAGGCGAATTGCTTCACGTTGCAGGGAGCGAATGGCAATCGCGAACGGCTGGGCCTGGGGTGCTGTAGAAATGCTGATATGGCCGCGGGTGCCGTGGGGATGCAACAGCATGTAGGCCAACGCGGTCATGCCGCCCATGGAACAGCCGATCAGCATAGCCAGATGTGCGATACCCAGATGCTGAACCAGCGCGTGGGCCGCATCGGCGGCATCTTCCAGGGTCAGATCAGGAAAATTCAGGCCGTAGGCTGCACCGTTCTCGGGGTCGATTGAAGATGGGCAGGTTGAACCCATGCAGCTGCCAAGAGTATTGACGCAAATAATGAACCAATGCTCCGTATCAATCGCCCGACCCGGGCCGATGATGGCTTCCCACCAGCCGGGATTGGGGTCTTGCACACTGGAAGCGGCATGAGCACTGGGTGACAGGCCGGTGAAGATAAGTACCGCATTACTACGGGAGGCGTTCAGTTCGCCCCAGGTTTCATAGGCGAGTTGGGCTTGATGCAATACCCCCCCCCGCAACATGGGAAAAGGGTCAGGCAGGGAGAAGTACTGGCGGGCGTCAGTCATGATCGGAGAAGGCTGAGGGAGTAACTACTTTAGCAAACATGCGGGGGTAGAGCAGACAGCCTCACAGTGAATCCGGAAATGATTGACGAAGCGGGGTGGCTCAGGGGCGGGTATCGGAAGGCGGGTCCGCAGTACTGCAATAAATACCATACAGGGCTTCCAGCATGGTCTGTGCGGGCCCGCTAGCCAGTGTGTAAAAAATGGTCTGTGCTTCGCGACGGGTGGTGACGATACCCTGTCGACGCAGCACGGCTAGATGTTGGGACAGTGCCGACTGGCTCAGTGACACGCCGTTATTGATCTGGTTGACGGACAGCTCACCGGCAACGAGTAGGCAAAGAATGCGTAGACGCTGGGCGTTGGCGAGTGCTCGCAGTAGATGGCTGGCCTGGCCGACATGTTGCTGTATGCGTTCGATCTCAAAATCGAGTTTCGGGTCTTCTACGCCATCCAGGTTGGGCTTGATGTTCATGGCTGATCCTCGTGCCGGTTGTTGCTGCATACACCCGGGCTTAGGTACCAGAATGATGCTGCTTGACAATATAATATATTACTAATTAATATATATCTAATTTAGTATTACTGTCTGATGTGACTAATATACACGAACCAGACCATGTCGGGGCATTTTGCACCGGAAGATTTGCTAGCACACTGTTGCGCCACATCCCACAGCATGCATTTTTCTCAAATGGAGCCGTTTCATGAACATCATCCGTATCATCCTTGCCTTTGCTGGTAGCGTGGTGCTACTCAGTATTCTTCTGGCTATCTATGTGTCACAGTGGTGGCTCTTGCTGGCGGCCTTCGTCGGCCTAAATCTGTTGCAGTCAGCCTTTACAGGGTTCTGTCCGTTGGCAAAAATTCTTGGCAAATTCGGCGTGAAGCCCGGCGCCGCTTTTCGCTGAACGAGGACTTCATGATGCGACGGATGCGTAGGTGGATCATGGTGCTTGTACTGGCCCCGACTCTGGTTTTGGGGGGGTGCAATACTGAAAAGCCCACCGCTAGGGCAGCAATCAAGCTTCCTTTCGCAACGCGGGTGATCAAGCAACAAGTGACCCCACGTGAACAGGTCTGGGATGGCACGGTCCAAGCCGTCCATCGGGCGACTCTATCGGCGCAGACCGCTGGCCGGGTCATCGAGTTGCCCTTTGACGTCAACGATTATGTTCCGAAAGGCGCCGTGGTGGTTCGGTTTACCGATGTCGAGCAGGGTGCGGCTGTCCGTGCCGCCCAAGCCAAGGTACGTGCTGCTCAGGCAACCTATACCGAGGCGCAAGCGCAGTACCGGCGCATTGCTAAGGTATATGCCAGGCACTTGGTGTCGAAGTCGAAAATAGACCAGGTTACGGCGCAGCGGGATACCGCCAGAGCCACCCTGGACTCGATGCGGCAAAATCTCCGAGCGGCCTCGCAGACCAAGGACTACACCGTCGTGCGAGCACCGTATGCAGGCATACTCACGCAACGCTTCGTGCAAGTGGGTGAAGCGGTCCGTCCCGGTCAGCCGTTGATAGCCGGACTGTCCCTGGATCAGTTGCGGGTTGAGGCGCAGGTACCGCAGAGCGAGGTCGCCATGATTCGCAAATACCACCGTGCCTGGGTGGTGCTCGATGGAGGGGCCAAGCGGATCGAAGCGAGCAAGGTCATGGTGTTTCCCTATGCGGACCCGCAGACTCACACTTTTACAGTTCGGCTGATATTACCAACTGTGGCCACGGGATTGAGCCCGGGTGAGGTGGTACGCGTCGCCTTCATGGTTGGTTCGAGGCCCAGATTGCTAATTCCCAGCTCATCGATTGTGCATCGAGGTGAAATCGTGGGGGTGTATGTCGATCATAACAATCGGGTCATGTTGCGGCAGATCCGCCTTGGTGATCGTTTTGGGGATGCTTACGAGGTTTTGTCCGGACTCGATTCCGGAGAGCGGATTGCCAAGAATCCGCTTGCCGCGATGGATTATCTGATTGCCCAGCACCAGGATGGAGCTAACAGGCATGACTGAAGGGAAGAAGCTGGGGGTCGCCGGCCGCGTTGCCCGAGCCTTCCAAGCCTCGCAGCTTACGCCGTTGCTGGCTATTGCCGGTTTGTTGCTCGGCATCGCTGCAGCCGTTATCACGCCACGTGAGGAGGAGCCACAGATCAAGGTGACCATGGCTAATGTCATGGTGCCTTTCCCGGGGGCCTCGTCCCATGATGTGGAAAACTTGGTGAGCTTTCCTCTGGAGCAGAAACTCTCGGAAATACGCGGAGTCAAGCACGTTTTTTCAGTCAGTCGGCCCGGCATGGCAATTGTTACCGTAGAATATTATGTTGGCGTGCCCCGCCAGCAAGCATTGGTTCGCTTGTACAACAAGGTGTATTCCAATGCCAGCTGGATGCCACAGGGAGTAGGGGTCGGTAAGCCTTTGATCAAGCCGATGGGTATTAACGACGTGCCCATCATGACGCTTACGCTATGGTCCGATCAGGCCAGCCGGCTGCAATTGGCGGAAACTGCACACACCCTGGAAACCGATCTCAAGCGCATTCGCGGAACTCGTGACGTGTATACCGTCGGGGCCCCCGAACGGGCCGTAATGGTTGAAATCGATCCCGGCAAGCTGGCCAGTTATGGCTTGACACTTAGCGAATTGGGTCATGCGCTGAAGGCCGCCAACCTCGCCAGCGATGCGGGCCACTTGGTCGGCAACAATATGGATGAGCCGGTCAAGGCGGGCACTTTTTTCATGAATGCCCAGGAGGTTTCCCAACTAGTCATCAGCCTACATGACGGCAAACCGGTCTATTTATCCGATATTGCCAAAGTCGTCGGCGGAACTAACTACCCCAAGCACTATGCCTGGTACGGAACCCCTGCTAGCAAGGGTGGACCGGCTACCGGCCTGGCTCCGGCGGTGACGATTGCCATTGCCAAAAAGCAGGGCACCAATGCGATTGATATCACCCGGGCGATCCAGGCTCGTCTCACTGAGCTTCGAGGTGTGGATATTCCCACTAGCGTACATGTTGTGGTGACCCGTAATTATGGCCGGACGGCGAACGACAAGGCCATGGAGTTACTGGAGCATTTGGCTCTGGCAACGGCTGCGGTGATCCTGCTGGTACTGCTGACTCTGGGCTGGCGCGAGGCCATTGTGGTGGGTACAGCAGTTATCATCACGCTGGCGATGACGCTGTTCGCATCCTGGGCGATTGGTTTCACCATCAATCGAGTCTCACTGTTTGCATTGATTTTCTCGATCGGAATTTTGGTTGATGACGCGATTGTGGTGATCGAGAATATTCATCGACACATTGCGCTGGGTAACCACAATCTGTTGCAGACAATTCCTCAGGCTGTGGATGAGGTGGGGGGGCCTACCATTCTGGCCACCCTGACGGTGATCGCCGCACTGTTGCCGATGGCCTTCGTAGGTGGCTTGATGGGGCCGTACATGCGCCCGATACCCATCAACGCCAGTGTCGGCATGTTGATTTCACTGGTTGTCGCATTTGTAGTGACCCCGTGGATGGCTCTGCACTTGCTACGCAAGGTGGCCAAACGGCACGAGGACCATGCCACCGGAGCGGGTCATGCCCAGGAATCCAAGCTCGACCAAGGCTTGTATCGGCTGTTCAACTACGTAATGACACCGTTTTTAAGCAGTGCCAAGGCGCGCCGTAATCGCCGTCGTCTGTATATGGCGATGGGCATGTTGGTGGTTCTGGCCGGGGGTCTGGTGGTGGTCAAGGGGGTGATCCTGAAGATGCTCCCATTCGGCAACAAATCGGAATTCCAGGTGGTACTGAATATGCCGGCCGGGGCCACGCTGGAACAGACCAACCGGGTGCTACTCGATATGACCCATGTGCTGGACAAGGTGCCGGAAGTCACCAATTACGAGGTGTATGCCGGGACCGCGGCACCCATCAACTTCAACGGCCTGGTGCGGCAATATTACCTGCGGTCATTGCCCTACCAGGGTGATATCCAGGTTAATTTGGTTAACAAACATGATCGCGACCGACAAAGTCATGCCATTGCTATGTCGGTACGCCCGGCGATCGCCCGGATCGCCAAGCGCTTCGGCGCCCATGTACAGGTGGTCGAAGTGCCTCCTGGGCCACCGGTGATGGCTCCCATCGTGGCTGAAATATATGGACCTAATTACCAGCAACAACAGAAAGTTGCATTGAAGATTGAAGCTTTGTTCGAGAAAACGCCGGGGATTGTCGATGTCAACAGTAGTGTCGAAAACCTTAAGGCTCGGCGTAAGCTGGTGGTCGTAGATCGAACCCGGGCGGCGACGCTAGGGGTCTCCCAGGCGCAGATTGTCAAGGCTATTCAGGCTGGCATGCATGGAGATCCGGTTACTTATCTCGAAGATGGCCATGCCCGTTATCCGGTACCTATCGTCTTGCGTCTTCCGGAGCGCAGCCTTGGCTCGATGGGCAACGTCTTGAATTTGCGAGTCCGCTCCCGTTTCGGTCGACTTATTCCCTTGTCCGAAGTGGTGCGGGTGGTGAGTGTCCCACTTGATCAGGCAATCTACCATAAGGATCTGTTGCCCTATACCTTTGTTACCGCAGATGATGCCGGTAGTGAGGACAGCCCTTTGTATGGGATGTTCCGTCTGGTGAGCAAAATCGCCGGACGCACGTTTGCCGGCTATCACCTCAACCAGTATTTTATCGGTCGGCCTGCCAATGGCGCGCATTTTTCCATCCATTGGAGTGGCGAATGGACCATCACTTATGAGACCTTCCGCGACATGGGCATCGCCTACGGAATGGGTTTGGTCCTAATCTACTTGCTGGTGGTGGCACAGTTTCGAAGTTACCTTGTGCCGTTAATCATCATGGCCCCGATCCCGCTTACCGTGATTGGCGTGATGCCAGGACACTGGTTGCTTGGAGCACAGTTCACGGCACCTTCAATGATCGGCATGATCGCTCTGGCCGGTATCATCGTGCGCAACTCTATTCTATTGGTGGATTTTATTAATCGTGCGGTGCAGTCCGGAAAACCTCTGGATATGGCGGTGATCGAATCCGGGGCGGTACGGGCCAAACCCATCGTTCTGACGGCTATTGCAGCGATGTTAGGGGCGGTCTTCATCCTTGGTGATCCCATCTTCCAAGGTCTTGCCGTGTCGTTGATCTTCGGCGTGTTCATTTCCACCATATTGACCTTGCTAGTTATTCCGGTGCTGTATTTCAGCTACCTGCAGCGCCATGGTGGTCGGGTGCCCGGGACAGTGGAGGCTTAACCGAACTTACCCCGGAGAAACGGCCCCATTAGCTGGGTGATTTAAGCCATGCAAGGAGCTTGTCGGACTTGAGATCAATCTACAGCGGTGGCCTCAAATCGGCCCATTTTCCCGGCCTTTATCGATCAATAGAACCACTATTCGCCTCAAAAGCCCGAAAAACTGTCCTCGATTTTCCACTCGCCTCGTCACGATCACCCAAGTCCGACAAGTTCCTAGGAGAACGACATGACCAAGACAAGGAGGGCACGCTACACGCGCGAATTCATGCAAGAGGTGGTGTGACCGGTCGAGCTTGGCCAGAGTCAGACCTTGGTAGCCGGGCTGTCAGCCACCTCTAACCATGCCTTTATGGATTGGAGAATACGGGTAGATCTTTATCGCGGCTCGGTCTGTTTGGCTAGGCGGAGCTGGTCGGTCTCGAAGCCGAAGACTGCATACAAGCGCCTTGCCCGGGTGCTGCCTGGGAAGACGTTCAGGGTCATCAGGTCGCATTGGTGCTGGTTCGCCCAGGTTTCAGCAAAGACCATCATGGCTCTACCGAAGCCCATGGCTTCATATTCTTCAAGCAGTGCGACTTGCAGGATATGAGCGTTGTAGCGGCCCGTCATCACATCATGTTCACGTTGCAGGTGAACCAGCCCGATACGCTGGCCCGGGCGATGTTCGCAGATATACAGATAGCTTCCGGATGGCTTGTCATGTAAGTGCTGCTGCTGTAAAGCGCGTAGACCGGCGACGACTTTATGGCGGTCTCGATAGCTGGGCATGTCCTCAGGAATCAGTCTTGGTGCCAGCCCATCGATAAAACTTGCATCATTTTCAATAGCGATTCGAAAGTGTAGATTTGGCAGTTGACCACTCATGGCATTCTCCTGGTACGGGGGGCAGGCACAGCGGTATCGAAGACCGCTGCATTACCACCAAGTTGGATATTATCCAAACAGGGAATCGGGCATTTCCATCAGGCTTGCAGCTCCCGCGCTGATACTGCCCGCATGGGCTGCGGTGCGGGGAAGGATACGCTGGAAATAAAAGCGCGCGGTACCTCGTTTGGCTTCCTTGAACAAGTCACTGCGGCGGCCGGACTCGGCGGCGGCCACGCTGCGTGCCCAGCAATAGGCAAGCACGATGTATCCCGAGTAGTGCAGATAGTCGACCGAGGCCGCCCCCAATTCATCGGGATTGCCTGCTGCGGCTTTGCCGATGGCCTGGGTCAGTACCGACCATTCCTGAGCCTTGGCAGCGAGCGGAGTGATGAACTCGGCCATGGATGGATCGTCTGCGTGGTGTTTGCAGAAGGTACCGATCTCATCCAGAAATAGTTTCAGGCCAACCCCTTGCAACTGAAAAATCTTACGCCCGAGTAGGTCTAGGGCCTGAATCTGGGTAGTACCTTCATAGATGGTGGTGATCCGTGCATCGCGGGCCAGTTGTTCCATACCGTTATCGGTGATGTAGCCGTGCCCCCCAAAGATCTGCATCGCATGATTGGTGCATTCGATCGAGGCCTCGGTCAACATGCCTTTGACAATCGGAATCAGGAAAGAAAGTTTTTGTTCCGAAGTTTTGCGTTCCTTTTCATCTGTGGAGCGCAACACGACGTCGGCCAGGGTGGCAGTGATCGCTACCAAGACGCGGCCACCTTCGGCAAATGCTTTCTGGGTAAGTAGCATGCGCCGCACGTCGGGATGGACCATGAGTGGATCGGCAGCTTGATCCGGATATTTGGGGCCAGTGAGGGCCCGCATCTGCAAGCGCTCACGGGCATAGCTGAGACTGTTTTGGTAAGCCCTTTCAATAAGGCCCAGACCCTGGATTCCCACCGCCAGTCGGGCGGCGTTCATCATGGTAAACATGGCGCGCAAGCCGTGATGCGCTTGGCCAATCAGGTAACCTTCGGCGGCATCGAAATTCATGACGCAGGTGGCTGAACCCTTGATGCCCATCTTGTGTTCGATCGAGCCGCATTGTACGGCGTTGCGTTCACCCATCTGACCATCGTGGTCAACCTTGAATTTAGGTACCAGGAACATTGAAATGCCCCGGGTTCCAGCGGGGGCATCCGGTAAGCGTCCCAGTACCAGGTGCACGATGTTTTCAGTTAAATCATGCTCGCCGGCGGTGATGAATATCTTAGTACCGCTAATGAGATAGTGATCCTTGTCAGTCGGCTCAGCGTGGGTCTTCAGAAGACCCAGATCGGAACCGCAATGTGGCTCGGTCAGGCACATGGTACCGGTCCAATGTCCCGCGACGATAGGTTTCAGAAAGGCTAGGCGTTGCCATTCTTCACCATGTTGCAGCAGTGCATCGGTGGCACCGGTCGATAGCAGGGGGTAGGTACCCCAGGCGACATTCGCTGAGTCGATCATTTCTTTGACCAGGGTACCTACAGATTCGGGTAGATCCTGGCCACCATAAGCATTGGGGGCATTCAGACCACTCCAGCCGCTGCTAACAAACTGCTCATAAGCCTCCTTGAAACCTTTGGGAGTAGTGACCGTGTGCTCGGATCTGTCGAAGTGGCAGCCTTCCTCATCACCCGTCTGGTTAAGTGGTGCCAATACTTGCTCGGTGAAGCGTGCCGCTTCCTCAAGTATGGCATCGACCAGTTCGTAGCTGGCATCTTCACAGCCCGGCAAGCGCTGGTAGAGCTTTTCGGCATGGGCTACATCGAACAGGGCAAAACGCATGTCATCGAGAGGTA
>CAYOLM010000024.1:0-12510 GCA_964404785.1 uncultured Mizugakiibacter sp. | reverse complement strand
GGTGATTCACCTGCTATGCGAATAGGCAATAATTATCTCAATAACAATCCCTTGCACAACAGCCCTATTCCCACTCGATTGTAAACAAACCATTTTTACACTTTAATATCAATGGCTTAATTGTTGGGGTAAATGATAATGCCACGAGAAATACTATGTTCAGTGGTGTTGTTAATCGCTCGCAATGTGCCAACAGAACGCGGCCACACAGCACCCTAGGCCACCTTCCGGACCTTGACTTCCAGGTGTATACCTTCCTGCTCCTGCAGGTAACTGATCACCGCAAACAGGTTGCTCGCCTGAGGATTCCCTTTTGGCCCGAACATGCGCATGAGACTCTTGCTCGACTTTTCGAAAACCTGGGACAGTTCCTCAAACCCGATCGTCGCGTTGATATAGTCGCGTAGAACCGCCTTGCCGGTATCGACATCACCGGCGAGCAGGCATTCGACCCCCTCTTGCAGCAAGGCCTTACGAAACGCAGAATCCCGTTGCGCGCGCACCTGAATGGTGTCCTTAAAATCTTTCGTCAGAGCCATCATTACACCTCTTGCCGTTTCCGGCGTTTATAGTCGCGCCAGTGCGCTTTGGCGGCGGAAATATCCACATCCTGGCGCTTCTTGGTGCCACCCGCGAGCAATAGCACCAACCGATCCCCGTCCTTGCCGAAGTAGATCCGATAGCCAGGGCCAAAATCAACCCGGCACTCATAGACGCCGGCACCGGCACCTTTCACATTAGAGAAGTTACCTTGCTCCATCCGATGGACTGCGGTCGCCACCTTGACCGCAGCGGCTACATTCAGGCGATCGAACCATTTGGCATAAGGGCTGCGCCCTTGTGCATCGAGGTATTCTCTAATCTCTGTCATGTAACCTACATAGTAGCATATATGTTACCACCTTCAATACCCGAAGAATACTCCACCGGCTAAAGCCGGTGCTTTCTGGTTACGGCTAAAAAGCCGATCATTTTGCCTAAAGGTGACTTACAGCACGCTAAAATCATCATCCGACTCCTGATCCTTTATGCACTCCTTCAAGAGCTGATAAAACACAACAATATGCAGGCTGAACAGCTACTTATATATCCAAGTCCCATACCGGCTGTTTCCCAATCTGCTCGACTACAAAATCAATAAATGCTCGCACTTTGGCGGACAGATGTTTCCTTGAAGCATACACCGCATAGATGTTGATCTCCGGTGGCTGGTAATCTGGCAGGATAATGTCGAGATCGCCGGCGCGGATGGCATCACCGACAATGAAGGTAGGCAGCGATGCAATCCCGAGCCCCTGCCTGGCGGCTGCACACAGCACGTCACCGTTGTTGACGGTCAGTTGCGAATGAATGCCGATACGGTGCTCACCGTCCGGCCCGTTTAATATCCAGTTTTTTCCGCCTTCGACATAGGCATAGTGCAGGCAGACATGGCGTTTGAGATCATCCGGCGACACCGGTCGTCCATGTGTTTTGAGATAATCCGGGGAGGCGCACAGGACAACGCGGCAGGGTGCCAGTTTCCGGGCAATCAGGCTGGACTCTTTCAGCTGCGAGATCCGGAACACCAGGTCGTAACCTTCTTCTACGACATCGACAAAGCGGTCATTCAAAGAGAGCTCAACGTCAATGGCCGGGTACGTCTGACAGAACGTTGTGACGATATCGGCAAACTGTTTCGTGCCAAACGACATCGGCGCATTGATTCGCAACAGGCCACGCGGCTCGGAGGAGAACCCGGTCACCACGCATTCTGCTTCTGCCACATCGTCGAGAATCTGCTTGCAACGTTCGTAGTAGGCCCGTCCAGCCTCGGTGAGACTGATACGCCGGGTCGTCCGATTCAACAGGCGTCCGCCCAGGTAGTTTTCCAGTGCTGCGATATGTTTGCTTGTGGTGGCCCGAGAGAGTTGCAGATGATCTGCAGCAGCTGAAAAGTTGCCCTGATCCACAACCGTCAAGAATACGGACATGCTGGTCAATCGATCCATGGAACGCCCTCAATTCAGTACTACTGTTTCTATTTCGGAAACTATTATTTCATAATATGTTGGTATATTTCCAGTTTCACAACCAATAAACTTCATTGCAGCTCAACTCACACGAAAAGGAAGCTCCTGGCATGGTTTATCTACGACGCAGTAACGAACGTGGATCAAGCGATCTTGGCTGGCTGCAAAGTCGACACACATTTTCTTTTGGCAGTTATCACGACCTCGAACATATGGGCGTGTCGGTGCTGCGCGTTATCAATGATGACCGGGTACAACCGGGGACCGGGTTCGCCACCCACTCGCACCGGGACATGGAAATCATCAGTTACGTAAAACAGGGCATCATCGAGCACCAGGACAGCATGGGTAACATCAAGGTACTGCCCGCCGGCGAGTTCCAGCTCATGAGCGCCGGTACCGGTGTCACCCACAGTGAATACAATCCCTCGGATTCCCAAGCACTATCTTTTTTGCAGATCTGGATTCAGCCGGCCGAGCCGGGCGTCAAACCCGGCTACCAGCAAAAATCCTTTGGGAGAGACAATGGACTGACCGCCATCGTGTCACCCGATGGTCGTGCGGGCACCTTGCATATTCACCAGGACGCTTATCTGTACCAGCTGCGACTTGATCCTGGGCAAACGGAACAGCACAGTCTGGCTCCCGGCAGGACGAGCTATGTACATATGATTTCCGGAAACTTGCATGTGAACGAATATCAACTGAAAGCCGGTGACGGTATTGCTCTAGCTGATGTAGCCCTGATTCAGTTTAATGCGCAGGAAACTGTAGAAGCACTGCTGTTTGATCTACCCTGAGGATAAAATAGTGACAAAACCCCACATAGCTGGTGTCCAGCCAGAGGAAGTGACACTTGAAGCCGGTGAGGCCTATTACTGGTGTAGCTGTGGCCGCTCACAGAATCAGCCGTTTTGCGATGGCTCACACCAGGGCACGGTATTTGAACCACTGGCATTCAAGGTAGACGTTTCTGAAACCGCGCATTTATGCCTGTGTAAGCAGAGCAAAAATCCGCCGTATTGCGATGGCAGTCACATAGGTCTGGATGCACCCGCAACTCTGGACGCACCCGCAACGCAAGCGCCCGGCGACGCACTTCAGGTTCGGCCAACGCCCGAAGAACCGACTGTCAAATATATTCACGATCTGGCCAGGGATGGTTTGAGGATCGTCGGTCATCATGGCCCCATGGGAGCGATGGGCGTACCTCGCGCGAACTTGCCACACTGGGACGATATTCAGATTCTTGCAGCGCAGTTTGCGACCAAACCGAAAATGGATGATGTGCTGGTCAGCACATACCTGGTGATCGGCCCAAATGCTGACAAACCGTTGCTACTGGATATTCCCATTTTCGTGTCGGATATGAGCTTTGGCGCCCTGTCGGAAGAGGCCAAGATCGCCTTGGCACGTGGTGCTGAACTGGCGGGTACCGGCATCTGTTCCGGTGAAGGCGGCATGTTGCCCGAGGAACAACAGGCCAATCAACGCTATTTTTATGAACTGGCATCCGCCCGTTTTGGTTACCGTGAGGAACTATTGTCCCTGGTGCAGGCTTTCCACTTCAAAGGTGGGCAAGGTGCCAAGACGGGAACCGGCGGACACCTGCCTGCCGGCAAGGTGACAAGCAAGATCGCGCAAGTGCGCGGACTCGCGGAAGGGACACCGGCCATATCGCCCCCAGGCTTCGATAATCTGGTCACGCCACAAGACTTTCTGCGTTTCTCGGACCGGGTTCGTGAGGTGAGCGGCGGTATTCCTATCGGCATGAAGCTGTCGGCCAACCATATAGAACAGGATATTGCGTTCGCATTACAGGCAGGGGTTGACTACATCATTCTCGACGGGCGTGGTGGCGGCACCGGTGCGGCCCCGCTGATTTTCCGCGACAACATATCCGTACCCACCATCCCGGCACTGGCGCGCGCGCGTCGTTTCCTCGATCAGCAGGAGCGCCCGGATGTGACCCTGATCATCACCGGAGGACTCAGAACCCCGGCCGACTTCATCAAAGCACTCTGCCTGGGCGCCGACGGCATCGCGATATCCAGTTCGGCCATGCAGGCCATTGGCTGCGTGGCCGCCCGCATTTGTCACAGCAACAATTGCCCGGCCGGAATTGCCACCCAGAAGCCTGAGCTGAGAGATCGCCTCGATATTCAACAATCTGCCACCCGGCTGAAAAACTTTCTTGAAGCATCAACAAGCCTGATGCAAGTCATGGCACGGGCCTGCGGTCACGACCATTTAAACCAGTTCACACTGAACGATATCACCACCTGGAAGCGCGAAATGGCTGATCTCAGCGGGGTCGCGTACGCCGGTATCAACGACACAGAAGCACGTGAGAGATGAATAATAGTCTAAACCAGAACATACTGGAACGCCCGTTTCTGCTCTTCCAATGGCTCATTGCCAATCGATTCCGGTAGTCACCGGTTTTTGTCGTATATCCGGGTTCGGTTCACAAATAAATCGTACTGGAACACTACACCAACAAGGGCGTGCTGAACCGAGTATTCACCAGCGCCGGTCCGGCTACACTGTATGCCACTGTTATTGACGAGGGTCTGATCAGCTGCGTCGACAACGCTGCCTATCTGGGATGTGAATCGGTTTGTGCCGAGTAGTCTCTGCAAAGCGGCGATCACTATGTGCAGGCCTCTGGCTCAGTAGTGGTTCACCGCTAGCCTTGCCGCTGGTCACCCTCGGCGGTCTTGTCACCGCCTTCAACTCCTGTTGGTTGCCTATGTATCCGACGGTTTGCGAGTTCTTTGCCACATCCCGCTGCGAAAATAAAGGTGTTTCAGATAACTCGGAACCAGTCATGACGGGACGCTGCTCATGTTTGTTTATGGCCATGGGGCAAGACTGCTGCTGCTCGGGTTACCGCCTATATCATCTGGCTGTCGTAACGCCAGCCATAAACTCTCACTAAGCTATGTATGTACGAGTCGACTTAGTGCGAGATTTCAATCCCATTGCTTGATGTTGCCAGTCATTGCCAGCCAGTGCCGGTCATTCCCACTCGATTGTTGCGGGAGGCTTGCCACTTATGTCATATACAACCCGGGAGATACCTTTTATCTCATTGATAATCCTGGACGCGACTTTATCAAGAAACGGGTAAGGCAGATGCGAGCAACGGGCGGTCATGAAATCAATCGTCTCTACAGCGCGCAAGGCGATCACCCATTCATAGGTACGCCCATCACCCATGACCCCAACGGAGCGAACCGGCAAAAATACCGCAAAAGCCTGGCTGACCTTATCGTATAGATCATGGGCCCGCAGTTCTTCAATGTAGATGGCATCCGCATGCCTGAGTAACTCGGCATATTCAGGTTTCACCTCACCCAGAATACGTACTCCGAGCCCAGGGCCTGGAAACGGATGCCGATACACCATTTCATGGGGAAGGCTTAGTGATTCACCGATCCGGCGGACTTCATCCTTGAATAGTTCACGCAGTGGTTCAAGTAGTTTAAGCTGCATGCGTTCGGGTAGCCCACCCACGTTGTGATGGCTTTTGATCACCTGTGCCTTACCCGTTTTGGCAGCTGCTGACTCGATCACATCAGGGTAAATAGTACCCTGAGCAAGCCAGCGCACACCTTCTAGCTGGTGAGACTGCTCTTCGAAAACCTCAACAAAGATGCGGCCAATGATTTTGCGCTTCTGTTCCGGATCCACCACCCCGCGCAGCGCGGTATAGAACCGCTGTGCGGCATCGACACGAATCACCTGCACACCCAGGTGCCGGGCCATGGTCTCCATAACCTGATCGGACTCACCCTGGCGCAACAGGCCGTTATCCACGAATACGCAGACTAATTGCTCACCGATGGCATGTTCCAGCAGGGCCGCAACCACGGAAGAATCGACGCCTCCCGACAAGCCGAGCAGTACCTTGTCCTGACCGACCTTCTCGCTAACGCGCTGCGACAAATCAGCGATGATCTGCCGAGATGTCCAGAGCGCTTTACAAGCACAGATTTTAAGAACGAAACGACGCAGTATTTCCATTCCATCGCGGGTATGGGTGACCTCAGGATGAAACTGCAAGCCATACCAGTGATGGGCCTCGTCAGCCATCGCTACCCATGGCACGCTGTCAGTGCGGGCCACGCCCACAAAGCCAGCCGGCAATTGGGTAACCCGGTCACCGTGGGACATCCATACATCCAGGATCGGGGGGTCGACTACCGGCAATCCCTGCAAATGAGGTTGTTGTGCTGCTCCCATCCAGGATTCACCTTCTCCGGCCGGGCTAGGCCAGGGTGGGGAGGACATATCCAGTAGCTGGCATGGAGCGGTAAGCCGCACCGAGGCATGGCCGAATTCACGTTCATGCCCGGCTGCAACTTTTCCTCCAAGCTGTACGGCCATGGCTTGCATGCCATAGCAAATGCCCAGAAGGGGAATACCCAAATCGAACACTAGCTGCGGTATGCGTGGAGAATCCACCTCGGTGACCGAGCCGGGACCACCGGAAAGAATGATCCCTCGTGGAGCCCAGGCACGCATCGCTTCTGGGTCATGATCCCAGGCCCAGATCTCGCAATACACCCCGATCTCCCGGATGCGCCGGGCAATCAACTGGGTGTACTGGGATCCAAAATCGAGGATCAAAATTTTGTCATTGTGGATGTCGGTCATGAGCTATTGACGCTGCGATTGGTGTGGAGACTGTCGAACCCCACGGAAACCTGTCACGAGCGGGCCGAATGCCAGGTTTCGCGGAGTGAGTAAGGAGGCCTGTCGAGTGGCGAGACGAAGTGCGAACGAGCCCCGCCCCCGCCAGCAGCTCGCACCGTAGGTTTTTCGAGGTATCCAACCATCAGTCCAGATGATAATTGGGGGCTTCCTTGGTGATCTGCACATCGTGTACGTGACCTTCGCGCATACCGGCAGACGATACCCGCACGAATTGTGGGGTCGTCTGCATGGCCTTGATGGTGGCACAGCCGCAGTAACCCATGGACGATCTCAGACCGCCGATTAGCTGATGGACGATCGCCTGCAAAGGTCCCCGGTAAGGTATTCGGCCCTCTATCCCTTCCGGTACCAGTTTGTCTGTATCGATATCATCCTGAAAATAACGCTCCTTGGAGCCAAGCTGCATGGCACCCAGCGATCCCATACCTCGATAACTTTTGTAGGAACGGCCCTGGTAAAGTTCCACTTCACCGGGGGCTTCTTCAGTTCCGGCAAACATAGCACCCAGCATCACGGTAGACGCACCTGCTGCAATAGCTTTGGCAACATCACCCGAAAAACGGATGCCACCATCCGCAATCAGTGGCACACCGGTACCTTGTAAAGCATCGGCTACCATGGAAACTGCCGTAATCTGTGGAACCCCCACGCCGGCCACGATCCGTGTCGTACAGATGGAACCGGGACCGATTCCGACCTTCACGGCGTCCACACCGGCATCCAGTAAAGCCTTCGCCGCCGTCTCAGTGACGATGTTGCCGGCAATGATCTCGAGATCCGGATAGGCCTGCTTGGCCCAGCGAACGCGTTCAATGACCCCGTGCGAATGACCGTGTGCGGTATCGATCACCACAACGTCTGCACCCGCTTCCGCAAGGGCCTCGATACGCTGTTCGGTATCACCACCCACCCCCACTGCTGCACCCACCAGCAAGCGCTCATGATCATCCTTGGCCGCATGCGGGTTGTCGCGCGCCTTCTGGATATCCTTGACCGTAATCAAACCACGCAACTGAAATGCATCATTGACCACCAGCACCTTTTCGATGCGATGGCGATGCAGCAGATTGAGTACTTCATCCTCACTGGCACCCTCTTGCACCGTGATCAGTCGTTCCTTTCGAGTCATGATATTGCGTACCGGATCATCGGGTTTTTTCTCGAAACGCAGGTCACGACTGGTTACGATGCCGACCAGTTGGGCACCCTCGACAACGGGTACACCGGAGATATTGTGTGAACGGGTCAGCTGCATGACGTCCTGGATGGAGGTCTGTGGACCGACCGTGATCGGATTGCGGATGACCCCGGCCTCAAACTTTTTGACCAGGCGTACTTCAGCAGCCTGCTGTTCCAGTGACATGTTCTTGTGGATGATGCCGATACCACCGAGCTGGGCCATGGTGATAGCCAAACGGGCCTCGGTTACCGTATCCATAGCTGCGGCAACGACGGGGATATTCAGCCGGATACGCCGTGTGAGCAAGCTACGGGTATCGACATCACATGGCAAGGTCTCCGAATAGGCGGGAACCAGGTAGACATCATCGTAAGTGAGGGCCTCGGCGAGTATGCGCATGAGCATTTTCCTGAAAGACGGCAAGGGTGGATGTGAACGTAGGTCAGGGATCGATGGTTTCGGCAGCCTGCAGGGTATTTTCCATCAACGTAGCCACCGTCATCGGCCCTACTCCGCCTGGCACCGGGGTGATCCAGCTGGCATGACGAGCCGCCTCGGTAAATTCGACATCCCCCACCAAATGGCCATCGCTGGTACGGTTGATCCCGACATCGATCACTACCGCGCCATCCTTGATCCACTCCCCCGGCACCAAACCCGGGCGGCCTACCGCCACGACCAAAATATCCGCATCGCGTACATGGCGTTCAAGGTTGCGGGTAAATTTGTGGCAACAGGTGGTGGTGCAGCCAGCAATCAGCAGCTCCAGGGTCAAGGGACGGCCCACATGGTTGGAAGCTCCAAGGACCACGGCATGCTGTCCACGTACCGGTTGATCGGTATGGCCAAGCAGGGTCATAACCCCCTTGGGTGTACACGGTCTAAGACCCAGTTGGCGCAGGGCCAGACGACCAACATTCTCGGCATGGAAACCATCTACATCCTTACGTGGATCGATCCGGTGGATCAGTGCGGTGGCATCCAGATGCTCCGGTAACGGCAGCTGTACCAGAATACCGTGCACGGACGGGTCGTCGTTCAAACGGTCAATGAGCGCTTCGAGTTGTTGCTGCGTGGTATCGGCAGACAGATCATGATCCAGAGAGCGAAAGCCGGTGCGCTGGCAGGCGCGTAACTTGTTACGTACATAGATCGACGAAGCGGGATCACTACCGACCAACACCACCGCCAAACCCGGCGCAATATATCCCTGCTGACAACGTTGCTCGACGCGTGTAGCGATACGAGTAAGAAGTTCGTCAGCAATTTTGCGTCCGTCAAGTAAGCGTGCGTGCATGGGAATCTGCAAAAACAGTAATTATCCCAGCAGCCCAGCTTTTGCACAACAAATACAGTCCGCAACGGCCACCCAAAGAATTACCAGCTACGTTGCGTCTGCAATGCCTGCTTGGGATCAAGCAGCCCATGCACTTCAAGCAGGTGGGCCAGAGCAATCACGTTTTCCACTTCCAACTTGATCAGCAGACGCTGTTTGTATGTGGAAACGGTCTTCGGGCTGAGATGCAACTGCTCGGCGATAGTGAAAATGGGTTTGCCCCGAACCAGCATCAAGGCGACTTCCATCTCCCGGGGGGACAGCTTTTCAAAGGGTGATTCATCCCCATCAAGCGTCGCCAATGCCAGCTGCTGGGCGACATCCGTTGCCAGATAGCGGCGACCGTTGGCAACCTGGTGAACCGCCCTGATCAGTTCTTCGGCGGTACACCCCTTGGTCAGATAACCTAACGCACCGGCCTCAAGCAGGCGACGTGGAAACCGGGCATCGTCAACCACGGTCAAAATGACGATCTGCGTTGGCAACTTGGCGCGTATCAGTCGTTCGGTGAGTTCCAGTCCGCTCATGCCCGGCATGTGTACATCCAGCAGGGCAACATCGGGCTGCAGTTTTTTGATCAACCGCAACCCGGTCTCGGCATCACTCGCCTCCCCCACAACCTCCATGTCGTCTTGTTGATCGAGAATCATGCGAAATCCGGTACGTACCAGATCGTGATCATCCACAAGAACGACTTGTAACATTACCACCCCCTGTACGATTCCCCGTTGCACAACTTAAGGGTAAGTAGGGATCTTAGCAAGCTATTGTTACGCTACAGTAGGGGGTCTGCCCGAGGCCGGACTCGAACCGGCATGGCTTAAAGCCTGCGGATTTTAAGTCCGCTGCGTCTACCAATTCCGCCACCCGGGCATCGAACATACACAAACAGCGTGTCCCGAAAACTCGGTCACGCCGCCCATTATTGGAGGCCAGGGTCGGGATCGAACCGGCGTACACGGCTTTGCAGGCCGCTGCATAACCACTCTGCCACCTGGCCCCGGTCATCATGGCATCTACATTACAACGGACGGCGTAGATGCCTTGTCCAGCTTAGCTTTGCTAGCTTAAAAAACAAGACCCCGGGGGCCCGAGGTCTGGTCGGAAAACTGGAGCGGGAAACGAGACTCGAACTCGCGACCTCAACCTTGGCAAGGTTGCGCTCTACCAACTGAGCTATTCCCGCATGAGGCTGGGCATTCTACGTTCTTGTCACACTGAGTCAAGTCCTGATGGCATTCTGGAGACGACGGGCTGATCACTTCTGTCCCTTGTCAGCCTTTTGAAGAATCTGCATCATCCTTACGAAATCCATTATGTAACGTCGGCCAGGCGACCCGCAGATAGACCAGCCCGGACCAAAGTGTAAGTGCCGCGGCCAGCACCAGCAGGGCTTCGCCTATGTGGTAATAGAGCAAAGTCGCCGCATCATGCTCTAACAGTAGTACCAAGATAGCCAGGATCTGGGCAACGGTCTTGATCTTGCCCAGCAGTTGTACACCTAGGCGAGAACCTTCCCCTTGGCTGGCCATCCATTCACGTAGTGCCGAGATGACGATTTCACGACCGACTATGACCGCCGCAGTCACAGCCAGCAGTGCTGTTGGATGGTCGGAAACCAGCAGGAACAAGGTTACGGTCACCATCAACTTGTCGGCAACCGGGTCAAGGAAGGTCCCGAACGGAGATACCTGGCCCAAACGGCGCGCCAGCCAACCATCCAGCCAATCAGTTAGCCCGGCCAATAGGAAAATCGCCGCGGCTCCCAAACTGGCCCATCGAAATGGTAAATAAAACAGCACTACCATGACCGGCAATAGAAAGATGCGGAACAGGGTCAGCCAGGTTGGCAGGTTGATACGCATGGGGATCCGGGCAGAGCTACAAGCCCCAGTGTGACACGATGTGCCGGGATCGTCAGCCATGCAAGCTTGCATAGATACGTTGCGCCAACTCTAGGTGGATGCCACGCACGCGGGCAATTTCCTCAACCCCAGCGGCCTCCACCCCAACCATGCCGCCAAAAGCCCGCAGCAACTGCCGACGTCGCTTGGGTCCGATACCGGGGATGGCCTCCAACGGACTCTTGTTACGTACCGATTGACGCTTACGTCGATGCCCGCTGATGGCAAAGCGATGAGCCTCATCACGCACCGCATCGATCAATTGTAAGGCGGGCGATAACGGCCCCGGATATAACATCTGACGCCCGTCATCCAGCACCAAGCACTCTTCACCGGAATGCCTCCCCGGACCTTTGGCCACCCCCAACATGGGGATTCTCTCCAGTCCCCACTCAGCAAGAACCTTGCGTGCCCGAGCGACCTGTCCCCGCCCACCATCGATTAACAGTAGATCCGGGGCAGCCCAAGACCCTCCTTCAGCAGCGTGCCGAAAACGTCTGTGCAAGGCCTGTTCCATGGCCGCATAATCATCACCCGGAGTGATGTCACGGATATTGAAACGGCGGTAATAGCTGGTTTCCGGACCGTCCTTCCCATACACCACACATGAGGCCACGGTTGCTTCACCCTGGGTGTGGCTGATATCGAAACACTCAATTCGCGCGGGAGGTGCGCGCAGGTTCAGCAAGCGGGTGAGATCAGCAAATCGACTCTCACGAGTCTGTCTGCTAGCCAAACGCATCGCCAGGGCGGCCTCCACATTGTGGCCAGCCAGTTTTAGAAATCGGGAACGTTCACCCCGCACCCTGGATTTCAGTTCGACCCTCGTAGGTGCCCGGGTATTCAATGCTTCAGCAAGAATTGATGCATCGTCTGGGGAGTGATTGAGGATCAGCTCAGGAGGCGGGATACGCTCGCTGTAATACTGCGCAATAAATTGCGATAACAAGGTTGCAACGTGTTCCGAAGAACCCATCCTTGGAAAGAAATCACGTGAACCAAGAGCCAACCCGTTACGGAAAAACAACACACTCACGCAAGCTATATCGCCTTCGATCCTGGCCGCGATCACATCCATATCAACACTCGCTCCATTGACGTAGTGACGGCTTTGCAGACTCCGCAGCGCCTGGATCTGATCGCGTAGAATGGCCGCAGATTCAAATTCCAGCTGCTGACTGGCACGCTCCATGGCGGCACCGAGATCATTAATAATCGCGTCACTGCGACCCTCTAAAAACATTTCGACATACGCGACCTGTTGACGATAGTCCTGCGCACTGATGTAGCCCACGCATGGGGCCGTGCAACGGCCAATCTGGTATTGCAAACAGGGTCGGCGGCGGTTACGAAACA